>NZ_RXWZ01000225.1 GCF_003970575.1 Mammaliicoccus fleurettii | reverse complement strand
TGCTTTTAACACACCTCTTATCAGCAATTTTGCCTAGTACTGCTTTTAACACACCTCTTATCAGCAATTTTGCCTAGTACTGCTTTTAACGCACCTCTTATCAGCAATTTTGCCTAGTACTGCTTTTAACACACCTCTTATCAGCAATTTTGCCTAGAACTGCTTTTAACACTAACCTTATCTGCCCGCGGAAAGCATGCGCATAAAAAAATGCCAACAAAGTCTATTACTTTGCTGGCATTCTGATGATAGCTCTATGAGCTACCAAAATGATTATTATAAATTTCTAGGACATTTATATCCCAATCTCAAAAAATATTCTTACTATTTATTTTTCAAAATCAATATTCATTCTTTCAAGTATCATCGTGTATGCATCATTACCCCATTGTAAAGATCTTTTAACTCGAGAAATAGTCGCAGTTGATGCACCAGATTCTTTCTCGATATGTGCATATGTGAATCCTTGTTTGATCATTTTCGCAACTTGTAATCGTTGTGATAATGACTGTAATTCATTGACAGTACATAAATCATCAAAAAATTGATAACATTCTTCTCTAGTCTCTAGCGTTAGTACAGCATCAAATAGTTCGTCTAATGCTTTACCTCTTAATTTTTCGATTTGCAAAAAATCAACCCCTGTTTAATATAAGTTCATTAATTGCATTTTAACGCACTAACCTATTAAAGTACAGTATAAAGAATTTTATTCAATACCAGCTCTTCTAAATATAGTATCTACTTGATTTAAGTGATGCTTTTCATCGAAACATTCATCTAATTCAGTTTCACTTAACAAGTTCGTAATTTTCTCGTCTTGTTCTACTAGAGTTCTAAATGGTGTTTGTGTTTCCCATGATTCCATTGCTTTTGGCTGAACGATATCATAAGCCTCTTCTCTAACCATTCCTTTATTAATAAGTGTTAACATAACACGTTGTGAATAAATAAGTCCAAATGTCTTATCAATATTACGTTTCATATTTTCAGGATAAACAGTTAATCTATCAATGATATTAGTGAATCTATTTAAAGCGTAATCTAAAGCAATTGTAACATCTGGTAACATGATTCTTTCAGCTGATGAATGAGAGATATCTCTTTCATGCCATAATGGTACATTTTCATATGCAGTTGTAACATATCCTCTAATAACACGAGCTAAACCTGTTACATTTTCAGATCCAATTGGATTACGTTTGTGTGGCATTGCTGATGATCCTTTTTGACCTTTTGCAAATGCTTCTTCTACTTCACGTGTTTCAGTTTTTTGTAAACCACGTACTTCTACTGCAAATTTTTCAATAGAAGTTGCAATTAAGCCTAAAGTTGCAATGTAATAAGCATGGCGATCACGTTGTAGTGTTTGTGTAGAAACAGGTGCATAATCTAAACCTAATTCTTTACATACATGCTCTTCAATTTCAGGTGGAATATTCGCAAAAGTACCAACTGCGCCACTCATTTTTCCTACTTCAATTTCTTCACGAACACGTTTGAATCTTTCTAAGTTACGTTTCATTTCTGTATACCAAAGTGCCATTTTTATACCAAATGTTGTTGGCTCAGCATGTACACCATGTGTTCTACCCATCATTAACGTTGTCTTATGTTCAATCGCTTTATTCTTTAAGACTTCTAAAAATCTTTCTATATCTTTTTCTATAATTTCATTAGCTTGTTTAATTACATAACTAAGCGCAGTGTCAACAACATCAGTTGACGTTAAACCATAATGTACCCATTTACGTTCTTCACCTAATGTTTCAGATACTTGTCTAGTAAACGCTACGACATCATGGCGCGTTTCTTGTTCAATTTCTTTAGCTCTATCAACGTCGACTTTAGCATTTTGTCTTATTAGTTTAACATCCTCAGCTGGAATATGTCCTAACTTGCTCCATGCTTCACACGCTAGTATTTCAACTTCTAACCATGCTTCAAAACGATTTTGTTCAGTCCAAATATTAGCCATTTCTTCTCTAGAATAACGTTCAATCATTGATAAATTCTCCTATCATTTTTTAGTCATTTACATTATAACAAACATTTTGTAACACGTACATTATTTATAAAATATCAAATAAAGTTCGTAATTAGATTGTTAAATCATTTATCTCTCTCATTATATATTGTAACAGTCGGATAATAAATTGAAAGTAGTTTCCCATTTATAATTTATATGTCCTTATAATCGCATCTTTGTTTTTTCATAAACAATAAAGACAATATGAAAATAAAACACCCTTGGAAGTTATATTTTTCGACTAACTTCCAAGGGTATTTTGATTTCAAACAATCATTTAATCATTCATTTTTTTGCCTACAAATTGTATTTCTTGTCTAAGTACTTCAATATCACCGTTCTTCTTTTCGATAAAGACAGGTTTTTCAAATCTTTTCACTGGTGTATAACCTTGTTCTTTCATTCTATTAAGACACATTTCTATCGTTTCATTTTCTTCAACTCTAAACTTCATCAGTATCATACGCCTTTAATTTTTTACTTCGTACACCTTTAACCCAGAAACCACCGTGGATGTTTTTAGGTTCATATGCAATAATAAAAGCTTTTGAATCTAACTGTTTTATTGTGTCCATTAATTTCAATTCAAATCTACGTGGTGTTAATATTTGCATTACAAGACGATCTCCATCTCTTCCTTTTGCAACATAATGTGTGACACCATACCCAAAGTCTCTCAACTTTCTAGGTAAATCTGTTTCATATTCTGCAGTTGTAACGTTCACAACGATATAACCTAATGCTATCTTTTCTTCTATCTTCATGCCTACAATAATACCCGTTGCAAATCCAAGTGCATAAGCTAATATATTCTGAATTTGGTCAAGACTATTTATTACTAAACCTAATCCGATAACATAAACGACTACTTCAAGTACACTCACAGCAGCGGCTATATATCGATATCCTTTTAGTGTTAAAATCGTTCTCATTGTTAAACAGGATACATATACTATATTAATTACAAATATAGAAAGTACCATTAGCCATGGATTATCTAATATAGCTGACATGCAAACCCTCCATTTATTAAAATACTGGAATTATTTTATCAATCAAACTTATGAAAGTCACGCATTATTTTGGCCAAGTATATCTTGTATAAGGCATTTCTCTTTTATGTGCATTTCTTACATAGTGATTCTGAATAATTTCTTGATCTTTTTCATTTATTTTTTTACCTTCTAAAAAGTCATCAATTACATCATAAGTTACTCCCAAAGCTTCTTCGTCTGGTAAAGCTGGTTTATCTTCTTCTAAATCGGCAGTAGGTACTTTATTAATTAAATGTTCTGGACCATCTAAATATTTTAAGATTGCTTTACCTTGTCTTTTATTCAAGCCAAATAAAGGAGCTATATCACAAGAACCATCACCAAACTTAGTGAAGAATCCAGTAATATTCTCAGCCGAATGATCAGTTCCTAGTACAATACCACTATGTGCTGAAGCAATTGAATATTGGACTTTCATGCGCTCTCTCGCTTTTTCATTTCCTTTTTGAAAATCTGTAAGTTCAACACCTGATTCTTTTAATGATTGAATACTTGCTTGAACTGCTGGTTTAATATTCACTGTTATACGTTTGCTTGGATTAATAAAATCTAAAGCATCTTGTGTATCTTGTTCATCAAACTGTTCACCATACGGCAATCTAACAGCGATAAATTGATATTGTTCATTTTCTTCAGCATTTAATTCTTCTACTGTTAACTGTGCTATTTTACCTAGCAATGTTGAATCTTGACCGCCTGAAATACCTAATACTAATGACTTCACAAAACTATGAGCTTTTATATAAGATTTCAAAAAATGTTTAATCTCTTCAAATTCACTATTAGGGTCTATTACTTTTTTTACATTCATTTCTTTAACTATGGTTGATTGCAAATCTCTCATTACTGTTCCACATCCTTAATAGATTCTGCAACTCTTTCTGCAACTTCAAATATTTTTTTATTCTTATTATCCCAACAAGCTTTACTTAAGTCTACAGGGTACTCTTCAGGATTTAAATAACGTTTATTTTCTTCCCATAATATCTCAAGGTTATCAAATGCCAATTGTTTTATATCATTAATTTCTGGCAATGAATAAACAAGTTTACCGTTTGTAAAAATATCGTGATGTAAATCAACAGCTTTAAAGTTTTTAATATATTTCATTTTATAAGTATGAACGGGATGGAACATTTTTAAACGTTCTTCTTTGTTTGGCTCTTCATGTTCTAAAGTTATATAATCTCCTTCAGATTTGTTCGTTAAAGTATTAATAACTCTATAG
>NZ_RXWZ01000024.1 GCF_003970575.1 Mammaliicoccus fleurettii | reverse complement strand
ATATTAATGGTTAAATTTTACTTAAATCATGATTTATAATTTTTATCATATATAATAATAAAAATGAATGGTTAAAGTGTAAAAAGGACTAAATCTGATAAATGTGATAAGATATAATTATCTTAAAAATCCTTTGTTGTTCACGTTTTGGAGGTATATTTAATTTATTATATGAATATTATAAAAACGATAAATTTACATTTGTATAATTTAATTTAATTTCAATTACTAACTTTTTTTAAGTTTCAAAGGTCTTCGCATTCACAAATCAACAGAAATTATATATAATGTAATATGAAAGCCATTACATATATGGGCAATTATTTAGTAAGGGGGATATTATTATGGCACAAGTAGCAAAAGGTTTAGAAGGTATCATTGCTTCTGAAACTGAAATTAGTTCAATTATAGATAATCAATTAACTTACGCAGGTTATGAAATAGATGATCTAACTGAAAATGCATTATTTGAAGAGGTAATGTTTTTACTTTGGAATTTAAGATTACCTAATAAAGCAGAATTAGAAGAATTAAATGGGAAGTTATTTGATTATATGACTTTAAATCCAAGAATGTATAGTCACTTTGAAGATTATGCAACGGATAAAATACACCCAATGACAGGGTTACGTACATCGTTATCTTATCTTGCTCATTTTGATCCTAAAGCAGAAGTATTCGACGAAGAATCTAATTATGAACGTGCAATTAGAATCCAAGCGAAAATAGCTTCATTAGTAGCTTCATTTTCACGTGTGAGACAAGGTAAGCAAGTTGTTAAACCTAAAAAAGAATTAACATATGCAGCAAACTTCTTATATATGTTAAGAGGAGAAATTCCAACTGATGTTGAAGTTGAAGGTTTCAATAAAGCTTTAATTTTACATGCAGACCATGAATTTAATGCATCTACATTTACAGCGAGAGTTGCAGTTTCAACTTTATCTGATATGTATTCAGGTGTAACTGCAGCAGCTGGAGCTCTTAAAGGACCATTACATGGTGGCGCTAACGAGCAAGTTATGAAAATGTTAACTGAAATTGGTACAGTCGATAAAACAGACGATTATATTAAAGAAAAAATAGCAAATAAAGAAAAAATCATGGGCTTTGGACATAGAGTATACAAAAATGGTGATCCAAGAGCTAAATATTTAAAAGAAATGAGTCGTCGTATAACAGATGAATCAGGTCAAAAAGAATTATTTGAAATTTCATTACGCATTGCTGAAATAATGAAAGAAGAAAAAGGATTATTACCTAATGTAGATTTCTATAGTGCTACTGTATATCATAGTATGGGTATTGATCATGACTTATTTACACCAATTTTCGCAGTTAGTCGTATGTCAGGTTGGACAGCTCATATTCTTGAACAATATAGAACAAATAGAATAATGAGACCAAGAGCTGAATACACTGGCGCGCGTGATCGTAAATACGAAGCGATTGAAAAACGATAATATAGTTAATATAATATAAATAACACAAATTAGATGGAGGAATAATATAATGACAGCAGAAAAAATCACAACAAATCAAGGCGTATTAAATGTTCCAAATAACCCGGTCGTACCATTTATTATCGGAGACGGAATTGGTCCAGATATTTGGAATGCAGCAAGTAGAGTATTAGATGCTGCAGTAGAAAAAGCATATAATGGTGAGAAGAAAATCGAATGGAAAGAAGTTTTAGCTGGTCAAAAAGCATTCGATGAAACTGGCGAATGGTTACCTGAAGCGACTTTAGATACAATTAGAGAATATTTAATCGCAATTAAAGGACCATTAACAACTCCAATTGGTGGAGGTATTCGTTCACTAAACGTTGCTTTACGTCAAGAGTTAGATTTATTCACTTGTCTACGTCCTGTACGTTGGTTTAAAGGTGTTCCTTCACCAGTTAAACGTCCAGAAGATACAGATATGGTTATCTTCCGTGAAAATACAGAAGATATTTATGCTGGTATTGAATTCCAAGAAGGCACAGATGATGTTAAAAAAGTAGTAGACTTCTTACAAAATGAAATGGGTGCTAAAAACATTAGATTCCCAGAAACTTCAGGTATAGGTATCAAACCAGTTTCAAAAGAAGGAACTGAAAGACTAGTAAGAGCAGCTATTAACTATGCATTCGATAACAATCGTAGAAATGTTACTTTAGTACATAAAGGTAACATTATGAAATTCACTGAAGGTGCATTCAAAAAATGGGGTTACGATCTAGCAGAACGTGAATTCGGTGATAGAGTATTTACTTGGCAACAATATGATAAAATTGTTGAAGAACAAGGTAAAGATGCAGCAAACAAAGCACAATCAAATGCTGAAGCAGAAGGTAAGTTAATTGTTAAAGATTCAATTGCTGATATCTTCTTGCAACAAATCTTAACTCGCCCAGCTGAATTTGATGTTGTAGCGACTATGAACTTAAATGGTGACTACATTTCAGATGCATTAGCAGCTCAAGTTGGTGGTATTGGAATTGCTCCAGGAGCGAATATTAACTATGAAACTGGACATGCAATATTTGAAGCTACTCACGGTACAGCTCCAAAATACGCTGGTTTAGACAAAGTAAACCCTTCATCAGTTTTACTTAGTGGTGTATTAATGTTAGAACATTTAGGATGGCAAGAAGCTGCAGATAAAGTAACTCAATCTGTAGAAGCAACAATTGCTTCTAAAGTAGTAACATATGACTTTGCTCGTTTAATGGATGGCGCGACTGAAGTTAAATCTTCAGAATTTGCTGATGAATTAATTAAAAATTTACCATAAATAAAGTATTAATTGAGGAAGGTTATTTATAACCTTCCTTTTATTTATAAGGAGATGAATATTATGGCAAGGAAGAAGATATCAATAATTGGTGCAGGATTTACTGGTGCAACTGCTGCTTTCATTGCAGCTCAAAAGGAATTAGGTGACATTGTTTTGGTGGATATGCCACAGTCAGAAAATCCTACTAAAGGAAAAGCACTCGATATAGCAGAAAGTGCTCCAGTATTATCTTTTGATTCAAAAGTAATAGGTACTTCAAACTATGAAGATACTAAAGACTCAGATGTTGTTATTATTACGGCTGGTATTGCGAGAAAGCCAGGTATGTCACGTGACGATTTAGTTCAAACAAATCAAAATGTAATGAAATCAGTAACAGAACAAATCGTTAAATATTCACCTAATACAGTTATTATAGTGTTAACAAATCCTGTTGATGCAATGACTTATACAGTTTATAAAGAATCAGGTTTACCAAAAGAAAGAGTAATCGGTCAGTCTGGTGTCCTTGATACTGCAAGATTTAGAACATTTATCGCAGATGCTTTAGATTTATCTGTAAAAGACGTTACAGGATTCGTATTAGGTGGTCATGGTGATACAATGGTACCTTTAATTAGATATTCTACAGCTGGTGGTGTACCATTAGAAAATTTATTATCACAAGATAAAATTAATGAGATTGTAGATAGAACTAGAAAAGGTGGAGCTGAAATCGTTAACCTATTAGGGAATGGTTCTGCTTATTATGCACCTGGTGCAGCTTTAATAGAAATGACTGAAGCAATCTTGAAAGATCAAAAAAGAGTATTGCCTTCAATTGCATATTTAGAAGGCGAATATGGATATAATGATATATATTTAGGTGTGCCTACTGTATTAGGTAAAAATGGAATAGAAAGCGTCCTTGAATTAGACTTAACTGATGAAGAAAAAGAACTATTAGATGAATCTGCTGAATCAGTTAAAGTTGTTAGAGATATTTTACAATAAAATAATAGGAATAAGGCTGATTCGGTAAAGAATCAGCCTTAATGTTTAGAAAGTGTTAACTTTTTGTAAAGTTCTCTAAATATGCATTATTTTTTTAATAATTTAAGTTATAATTATATTAAATCGCTTAAGGAGGACCTTGCATGTCACAAAAAGTATTGGTTGTAGACGATGAACAATCTATCGTTACATTGCTGAAATATAATATAGAACAAGCTGGATACCAAGTAATCGTAGCTTACGATGGTGTTCAAGCATTAGAAATGGTTAACGAAGAAAAGCCTGATTTATTAGTATTAGATGTAATGTTACCTGAAAAAGATGGAATTGAAGTATGTAAAACGATTCGTTCTGACAAAAATCAAGTTCCAATTTTAATGCTTACTGCCAAGGATGACGAATTTGATAGAGTATTAGGTCTAGAATTAGGTGCAGATGATTATATGACGAAGCCATTTTCACCCCGTGAAGTGGTAGCTCGTGTTAAAGCAATTTTACGACGTGTCGGTCAAGTTGAAACTCAAAACTCAGATGACGATGAAGATATTATTTTAGGTTCTATTAGAATCAGACCTGACTTTTTCGAAGTTTATAGAAATGACGAATTATTAGAATTAACACCTAAAGAATTTGAACTATTACTTTATTTAATTGAAAGACAAGGACGAGTTATAACACGTGAACATATGTTAAATTCAGTATGGAATTATGAATTTGCTGGCGACTCTAGAATAGTTGATGTACATATTAGCCATTTGAGGGATAAACTTGAAGAGAATCCTAAGCAACCTCAATTTATTAAAACAGTTAGGGGTTTAGGCTATAAGTTAGAAAGACCAAAGAACAATGATTAAATTTTATAATAAGTTATTAATTATACTTACAACGGTCACTGTTGTAAGTTTTCTTATATTAGGGTTTTTCCTTCATAATTCTAGTTATGATTTAATTTCTAAACAACAGCAAAAATTATTAAAAACAGAATCTCAAAAAATATATAACATCGCTAAAAAAGAACCACAAAAAATTAACGAAATACTTGATGTGTTTGAGCAAGATATTTATCTAGAAAAAAATGGTAAAGTAATCTATAACTCAACAGAAAATAATACAAAACTATTTAAAAAAGAAAAGAAGAAAGCAATTTCAGATGCAAAATCTTTTGATGAATATTTCTCAGTTGACAAAATTGATTCTGAAATTTTATATGCTAAAAAATACAATGACTATACTATAGCTATAGCTAAGCAAACGGATACTATATCTATTATTCAAAAAGATATATGGAAGTATTTATTACTCGTTCTATGCTTTATGTTACCGCTTATATATTTTGTAGTTAGATATATTAATACTTCTTATATACATCCAATAAAAGAAGTAACTTATGCTACAAAATTATTAGCTTCAGGAAAATATCGTGTTAGAGTTCCAGAAAGTAATGTTAAAGAAACGAAAGAGTTATTTATTAATACAAATGAGCTTGCTAGAACTTTAGATGATTTAAATAATGAGCAAAAATTACAAAGAAATAGATTAGAGACTACATTAGAAAATATACCTAGTGCAACATTGATGGTAGATAGAGATGGTGTTATCGTTATTGCGAATAAAACATATCATGATTTATTTGACCGTGTTGGTAATGCAGAAGGTCAATTATTTAAAGATGTAATGCCAAACGCTGAAATCTCTCAAATGATGATTGAATCATTAAAGTTAGAAGAACCGGTGTTTGAACAAGTTGAAATAACTATTAATAATGTTCATAATAAATTTTTTGAAGTATCAGTTATACCTGTGTTATCTAGAAGAAAGCGTAACTTATTAGGTTTGGTTGTCGTTATGCATGATATAACAAAATTAAAAAAATTAGAACATATGCGAAAAGATTTTGTTGCCAATGTATCTCATGAGTTACGTACACCAATAACATCTATAAAAGGTTTTGCAGAAACATTGTTAGATGGTGCTAAAAATGATCCAGAATCATTAGATATGTTCTTAAATATTATTCTTGAGGAGTCTAATAGAATTCAGTCGTTAGTTCAAGATTTACTTGATTTATCAAAAATTGAACAAAATGATGAAATTCCTAAAGAGCAAATATCTCTCACTGAAATAGGAGAACATACAATAAATACAGTTGCCAATGTTGCTATGAAGAAAGACATAGAAATAATAAACAAAATAGACGAAAATGTTATTTCATTTGGAGATAAAGATAAAATCACTCAAGTTTTGATTAATTTAATAACAAATGCAATTAGTTATTCACCAAAATCTAGTCATATTGTTCTTACAATCAAAAATGATGGAGATGGCCAAGTCATTTCAGTTAAAGACAATGGTATTGGTATATCAGTAGATGAACAAAGACGAATATTTGAAAGATTTTATAGAGTGGATAAAGCAAGAAGTAGAGATTCAGGTGGAACAGGATTAGGATTATCAATTACAAAACATATCATTGAAGCACATAATGGACAAATTAAAGTAGAATCAGAAGTCGGTAAAGGTTCTGATTTTATTGTGAAGCTATTTAATAAATAATCTTTATAGAATCTTTACAATTTATTCATGCTGAATTAATTATTGATAGATAGAATAAATATAGACCCCTTCATTTTGATGATTGAGCGAAATACATATGTATTTCGCTTTTTTTTATTTTATGCGAAACAATCTGATTATAGTGTGAGGTATGATAAAATAAAATCAATATAATAATGGAGGTATCCTACATTGGAAAAATTGGTACTGATTGATGGTAATAGTTTATCATTTAGAGCGTTTTTTGCATTGCCTTTATTAACTAATAAAGCTGGTGTTTATACTAATGCAATATATGGTTTTACAATGATTTTAGATAAAATTATAAAAGAAGAAGAACCTACACACTTTATGGTTGCATTTGATGCAGGGAAGACTACGTTTAGAAATAAAATGTACAGTGAATACAAGGGTGGACGAGAGAAGACGCCAGATGAACTAAGAAGCCAATTACAATATATACGCCAGTTAGTAGAAAGCTATCATATTAAACATTATGAATTAGAAAATTATGAAGCAGATGACATTATCGGTACACTATCAAAACAAGCTGATGAAAAAAATTTAAAGACAATCATTATTACGGGTGATCGTGACTTAACACAATTAGCTAGTGAAAACGTAACGATTTATTATACAAAAAAAGGTGTAACTGATATTGATCATTATACTCCTGAATTTATTTCAGAAAAATATGATGGACTAGAACCAAAGCAGATTATAGAAATGAAAGGACTTATGGGTGATAAGTCTGATAACATTCCTGGTGTGCCGGGAATTGGCGAGAAAACTGCGATTAAATTGTTGAAACAATATGATACTGTTGATGGCGTTTATAATAATATAGATGAATTAAAACAATCTAAAATGAAAGAAAAACTTATAGATAATGAAGATAATGCAAAGCTTAGTAAAGAACTTGCAACAATCAATAGAGATAGTCCAATTGAAGTAACGATAGATGATTTGAAGTTAACGGATAATGGTGATGAGGAAAAAATTAAATTATTCAAAACTTTAGAATTCAAACAGTTACTTGATCAAATGGATGCGAGTACTGAAGTATCAGACGATCGCATCATAGAATATCAAGATCATTTAAAAGATTTTGATTTTGCAAATATTAAAGAAGCAGCTATACATTTTGAAACAAACGAAAACAATTATTTAAAGGCTGATATTCTTGGATTTGCAATTCATGCCAATGATAAAACGTATGTCATTTCACTTGAAGAACTCGAACAAAATAAAGACTTACACGCTTGGTTAGAAAATGGGAATGTGAAATTCTCAGCATATGATTCTAAAAAGACAATTATTTTATGTGAAAGATTAGGTATTAAAGTTGAAAATATTCAATTTGATACAATGCTCGCTAGTTATATATTGGATCCATCTAGAACAATCGATGATGTGTACTCAGTTGTTTCTGAGTTTGGCATTTATTATGTACCAAATGATGAAAGTATATATGGTAAAGGTAAAAAGCTACATGTTCCTGAACGTGAAGTACTTTTTGAATGTATTGCTAAAAAAGTAACTGCAATATTTGAGACAAAAGAAAAAATGGTCGAGCTACTGAAAGAAAGAGCGCAACTTAGTCTACATGATGATTTAGAGTTACCATTAGCAAGAGTATTAGCTGAAATGGAATATATCGGTATAACTGTAGATAAAGATACATTAGTTGAAATGCAAGAAGATTTAAAAGTTCGTATCGATAAATTGATTGAACAGATTCACAATCATGCTGGAAGTGAATTTAATATAAATTCACCTAAACAGCTAGGTGTAGTTTTATTTGAAGATTTAAAATTACCTATTATTAAAAAAACAAAAACAGGCTATTCTACAGCAGTTGATGTATTAGAACAATTGAGAAATGAACATCCAATTATTGAAGATATTTTAGTTTATAGACAACTTGCTAAATTACAATCGACTTACATTGAAGGCTTACAAAAAATGATAACTTCAGAAGGTAAGATTCATACTAGATTTAATCAAACCTTGGCTCAAACTGGTAGATTAAGCTCAATAGAACCTAACTTACAAAATATACCGATACGGTTAGAAGAAGGTAGAAAAATCAGAAAAGCATTTCGTCCAAGTAAAGAAAATCACGTTATTTTTGCTGCTGACTATTCACAAATCGAGTTGCGAGTGTTGGCTGATATAACAGGTGACGAACATATGAAAGAAGCTTTTACTGCTAATGAAGATATCCATACAACTACTGCGATGAGAGTGTTTAACGTAGAAAAAGAGGAAGTAACCTCAAATATGAGAAGACAAGCAAAAGCAGTAAACTTTGGAATTGTATATGGTATAAGTGATTATGGACTTAGCCAAAGTTTAGGTATAACAAGAAAAGCTGCTAAAAAATTCATAGATGATTATTTAGATAGTTTCCCTAAAGTAAAAGAATATATGGATACTATCGTTCAAGATGCTAAGCAAAAAGGTTACGTGGAAACATTGCTTCATAGACGTAGATACACACCTGATATTACGAATAGAAACTTTAATTTAAGAAGTTTTGCAGAAAGAACTGCAATGAACACACCAATTCAAGGTAGCGCAGCTGACATTATAAAATTAGCAATGGTTCAATTTTCTAATAAAATGAAAGAAAAAGAATTTAAAGCTAAATTGTTATTACAAGTACACGATGAATTGATTTTTGAAGTTCCGAAAGACGAATTAGAAACATTTAAACCATTCGTTGAAGATATCATGGATAATGCACTCGAGTTATCAGTGCCATTAAGTGTAGAATCAAGTTATGGAGAAACATGGTACGATGCAAAATAAGTAATAGAAAGAAGATTGAATATGCCAGAATTACCAGAAGTTGAAAGTGTTAAAAGAGTGATTACACCTAGAATACTAGGTGCAACTATTCAAAATGTATCTTTTTCAGATAAAGTGAAAATTGGAAAAGAAGTTGGGAAAGAAACAATTATAAAAGGAACAACTTTAGAATTGTTTAAGGAACGAACAGAACAATTTAAAATCGTAAATGTATATAGAAGAAGTAAATATATTTTTATGGAAATTGAAAAAGAATCAGAAAGTAAAATCATTATGTGTCATTTTGGAATGACTGGCGCATTTTTTACTGTTCCTGAGCTATCTAATATAGAAATAGAAAATCATAGAAAGCATTGGCATGTGATTTTTGCATTAGATAATGGATTGAAACTTATTTATACAGACATTCGTAGATTTGGTGAATTGAGAGCGTTAGATGAGTTGAATGAGTATCCCTCTGTACTGAAAATAGCACCTGAACCATTTGTAAAAGAAGCTTATGAACATTATCTGGAAAAAATTATGTCAAAGAAATTTATTAATAAACCAATAAAAGTTGCTATATTGGATCATACTGTTATATCAGGTTGTGGGAATATATACGCTTGTGAAGCTTTATTAAGAGCAGGCGTTTTACCTACGAGAATTATAAAAGATTTAACAGTAAATGAGAGAGAGAAAGTGTTTAAAGAAGTGGTTAACGTCCTGCAAGAAGGAATAGATAATGGTGGATCGAGTATATCAGACTATTATAATGCAGACGGTGAAAAAGGAACGATGCAAGAGAAACATTTAATATATGGTAAAAAAGTATGTGGTCAATGTGGTGGACCAGTACTCCAGAAAGTTATAGCGACAAGAAATACACATTATTGTCCAAATTGTCAAAAGTAGGTGAAAAAATGCCGAAAGTCATAGGCTTAACAGGAGGCATTGCAACGGGTAAATCAACCGTTTCAAAGATGTTAAAAGAACGTGGATTTTATATTGTTGATGCTGATGTTGCAAGTCGAAAAGCTGTTGAAACAGGTAGTAAAGGGCTTCGACAAGTAGAAGAAGTATTTGGTAAAAAAGCAATATTAAATGGTGAAATGAATAGACTGTATGTAGGATCAATCGTTTTTAAAGACGAAGACATGAGGAAAAAACTTAATAACATTGTTCACCCTATTGTTAGAGAAATTATGGAAGAAGAAAAACAGTTAGGGTTAAAAAAAGATAAAAATGTCATTATGGATATACCATTATTATTTGAGAACAATCTTCAAGATACAGTAGATGAAACATGGTTGGTTTATACTACAAAGGAAACACAAATAGTTCGTTTGAAACAGCGTAATCAATTAACTGATGAAGAAGCATTATCAAGAATCAAATCACAAATGCCTATTGAAGAAAAAAAAGAAATGGCAGATGTTATTATAGACAATAATGGATCATTAGTAGATTTAACTCAAAATATAGAAACATTACTCACAAACAACTTTAATATATAGGTCGTTAAAGTAATAATTCTTATAAAATATATATAACACTCTCAGCCTGTTTGGAATTAATGGACTGAGAGTGTTTTTTTGATACATTAGCATTTTTATTGCTTATTTTTATTTACATTAAACTAATGATAAATTTTTAAAAAACATATTAGAAAACGTTTTCAATAAACTTTTAATGTGATATACTAATTGCAATAAATAGTATATCACATTAAAAGGGGTTCTCGACTATGACGAAAAATATTGCAATTAATGGTTTAGGAAGAATTGGAAGAATGGTATTGAGAGGTTCACTTAAATCTGATCTTTTAAACATTGTAGCTATCAATGCTTCTTATCCACCAGAAACAATTGCACATTTAATTAAATATGATTCAACGCACGGTAAATTAGATGGAGAAATTGAAGCGGTTGAAGATGGTATTGTTATAGATGGTCATAAAATACTACTAGTTTCTGAAAGAGATCCTAAATTATTGCCATGGGGAACTTTAGATATCGATATCGTTATCGAAGCAACTGGTAAATTCAATCATGGAGATAAAGCAATTTCTCATATTGATGCTGGTGCTAAAAAAGTTATATTAACTGGACCTTCTAAAGGTGGTCAAGTTCAAACTATCGTAAGAGGTGTGAATGATAATGAGATTGATTTGAATAAGTATGACATATTATCTAACGCATCTTGTACAACAAATTGTTTAAGTCCTGTTGCTAAAGTACTTAATGATACTTTTGGCATTGAAAATGGATTAATGACAACTGTTCATGCTTTTACTAATGATCAAAAAAATCTAGATAATCCGCATAAAGATTTAAGAAGAGCTCGTTCTTGTACTGATAGTATTATCCCAACTTCAACAGGCGCTGCTAAAGCTTTAGCACTCGTACTTCCTGAACTTGAAGGTAAGATGCACGGTATGGCTTTGAGAGTTCCAACTTCCAATGTATCTCTTGTTGATTTAGTAGTAGATTTAAAGACAGATGTGACAGTTGAACAGGTTAACGATGCATTACGTCAAGCAAGTAATGGTCCATTGAAAGGTATTATGGATGTAAATGATGAACCGCTTGTATCTATAGACTTTAATACAGATCCTCATTCGGCAATTGTTGACGAGCAATCTACAATGGTAATCGATTCAAATAAAGTTAAAGTATTAGCTTGGTACGACAATGAGTGGGGCTATTCAATGAGAGTTGTAGAATTAGCTGAACAAGTTGCAAATATTTTATCAGAAGTTAGAGAACAAAAAATTTCATAATTAATATAATTTACGAGAAGAACGTAATGTGGTAAAACTAATTCCACATTACGTTCTTTTTATTAAAATAATTTCTTTTAAGTGATAAATGTATTATTGTATACCCTATGTAAAATAGTGAGCGTTTAAAAATATACGAAACTACTGTATAATTTATGTATGAAATTAAATGTATATAAGAGGTGAAACGAATGAGATGTCCAAACTGTAAATACGAAAATTCTAAAGTAGTAGACTCTAGACATGTTGATGATTTAGTTGCAATTAGACGAAGAAGAGAATGTGAATCATGTGGCTTTCGTTTCACAACTTTCGAGAGGGTAGAACTTACGCCACTAATAGTCGTTAAAAAAGATGGAGCTAGACAAACTTTCAATAGAGATAAAATATTAAATGGATTGGTTCGATCATGTGAGAAAAGACCGGTTGCTTATCAAAAGTTGGAAGATATTACGAATCAAGTAGAAAAAGAATTAAGATCTGAAGGTATTACAGAAGTATCTTCCAATGATATTGGGGAAAAAGTTATGGAACATTTAATGGACGTGGATCAAGTTTCATATGTAAGATTCGCTTCAGTATATAGAGAATTTAAAGATGTCGATCAATTATTAAAATCAATGCAAGGTATATTGAAAGACCGAAAGTAAGGTGAGTATTAATGGCGGAATATTTTAATGGCGTAAAACCAAGTGATGGTTTTTATGTTAAATCAAATTATAATTATACACATGTTCATCAAGATATATTAATCAGCTTATACACGCCATTAATTGGAACAGATGCAATTGGTGTTTATTTATATTTATCACAATTTAACTATCATAATGAAATAGAAGCATATAACCATTACACGATAATGAATGATTTGAAAATTAATTTATCTAGTTTTAGAGATTCACTCGATTTGTTAGAAGGTATTGGTTTATTAAAAACTTTCTTTAAGACTAATCAACAAGAACAAACATTTGTATATATGCTAGAACAACCAGCAACAACAGAACAGTTTTTCAATGACCCATTGTTATCGGTATTTTTATACCAACAAATCGGTAAAGCGAGATATATTTCATTAAAAAATAGATACAAAGATAAAAGTATATCAACAACAGAATATAATGAAGTGACGAAAAGTTTCACTGATGTGTTTAAAATTCCTAAGTTATCAGAATTAGAACATCAAGATGATATTCAAATTAAATTAGACACTAAAAGTAAAGGGCTTGATTTATCGGATGTGCAATTTGATTTTGAAATGTTGGAGTTATTATTGAATAATCATTTGATTTCTAAAGAAATATTGAACAAACAAACTAAAGAAGTCATTATTCAAATAGCAACTTTATATGGCATTACGCCAGTTGAAATGAAATCAATTATTTTAAAATCAATAACAGAAAATCAAACGATTTCTCTACAAGATTTAAGAAAACATGCACGTTCCATATATCAAATTGAGCACGAAGGTGAACTTCCTGCGTTAGAACTAAAACGAGAAAAACCCAAATCTGAACTAAATGATTCACAGCAGGAAGTAGATTCTCTGTTGTCATGGTTTGAATTACTTGATACAACTAGTCCGATTGAGATGTTGTCATCATTTACAAAATCAGAACCTACGACTGCCCAAAAAAGGGTTGTTGAAGATATTATAACAAGAGAGAAATTACCGTTTGGCGTATTGAATATATTGTTACAATATGTAATGTTTACAAAAAACATGCAGTTACCGAAAGCATATATTGAAGAAATTGCTTCAAATTGGAAAAAACTAAAATTAACTTCTGCTGAAGAAGCGTATCATCATATTAAAAAACTTGATAAACAAACTGAAGAAAAGAAAAAAGAGCGCATTAATACATCGAATAACTCATTTAAGTTAAAATCAATTGAAAAAACACCTGAATGGTTGTTGAAACAAAAGTCATCTGAAAAACCAAAAGATGAACAACAGAAAAATAACGAATCGAATGCTGCATTTGAAAAAAGAAAGCAAGAGCTTCAAAAAGAAATGGAAGCTTTTTGGAAAGAAGGTGATCATTAATGGAACCATTAGGTCAACATTTAAAACAAAATAAAGATTTTCAAAAGAGATTGGAAAAGATAAAAAAAGATACACTCACTCATAAAGAAGTTAAAGCATTTTTAGATGAACACCAGTCAGAGTTAACAAATGAAATAATTGAGACTGATCTAGACCAGTTACAAGCTTATAAAGACCAATCTAAATGCTGTGAAAAATGTGCGAGTTATAGTAAATGTATAAATTTTGTAAAAGGGCATGTACCAGAATTATATATTGAAAATGATCACATAAAAACAAGGTATTTACCTTGTCCAAATAAAATTGAATATGACGAACGTAAATTTGAATCAAATCTTGTCACGTCATTCCAAATGCCAGAAGAAACTTTAAAGGCAACAATTAAAGATATATATGTTGATAATGAGTCGAGGATGACTATTATTAAAAAAGCCATGGAAATATGCAATAAAATTGTTGCTGGAGAAGATACAAAAGGTCTTTATATTCATGGTCCTTTTGGTACAGGTAAATCATATATTCTAGGTGCGATATCTAACCAACTTAAATTTAAAAAACAGCCATCTACAATAATTTATTTACCAGAATTTATTAGAGTGTTGAAAAATGGATTTAACGATGGATCCTTTAGTGATAGATTTGAATCAGCTCGTGAAGCAAAAGTATTGATGTTGGATGATATTGGTGCGGAAGAATTAACACCATGGGTAAGAGATGAAATATTAGGACCATTGCTACATTATAGAATGGTTCACAAATTGCCGACATTTTTCAGTTCTAATTTTAACTTTGATGAATTAGAGTTTCATTTAAGTAAGACGAGACAAGGTGCAGAAATTACAAAAGCGAGTCGTATTATGGAAAGAATCAAAACAATAACTGAAGATTACGAGCTAGATGGTAAAAATTATAGAGCTTAAATTTAACTTGATATTTTATAATAGAGTTGTATAATTGAATTATCTTAAATGAATATAAAAATTTAGAGGACATGACGTCTATAAAGCATTTACAGAGAGTCTCATATCGCTGGAATTGAGATAATGCAATATAAATTGTTACTCCCTCATACATGATGTGTTAATCCACATACGGCTCAAGACCGTTATCTTATGTAGAGTTATCGTGCTCAGTTTTTGAGTGCGTTAATGAGGGTGGTACCGCGAGAGATTTCGTCCCTTTGGATGAGGTCTCTTTTTTATGTTCTTTAATAGAAAAAATGAGGAGGAAGTCGTTATGAGTGAAATAAACATTAAATTTCCAGATGGTAATGTGAAAGGGTATGAACAAGGCACTACAACTGAAGAAATTGCTCAATCTATTAGTCCAGGATTAAGAAAAAAAGCAGTTGCCGGTAAATTTAATAATCAACTAGTAGATTTAACAAGACCTTTGGAAAATGATGGGGAGCTAGAAATCGTTACACCAGGTAGTGATGATGCTTTAGAAGTATTAAGACATTCTACAGCACATTTGATGGCTCAAGCATTACAAAGATTATACGGTGATGTAAAGTTTGGTGTTGGTCCTGTTATTGAAGGTGGTTTCTATTATGATGTAGATACTGAACACAAAATTTCTAGTGACGACTTCGAAACTATAGAAAAAGAAATGAAGCAAATCGTAAATGAAAACTTTAAGATTGAACGTAAAGTTGTAACACGCGACGAAGCAAAAGATTTCTTTAAAAATGATGAATATAAATTGGAATTAATAGATGCTATACCTGAAGATGAAAATGTAACTTTATACACTCAAGGTGAATTCACTGATTTATGCCGTGGCGTTCACGTACCATCAACTTCAAAAATTAAAGAGTTCAAACTATTATCAACAGCTGGTGCTTATTGGAGAGGCGATTCAAATAATAAGATGCTTCAACGTATTTATGGCACTGCATTTTTCGATAAGAAAGAATTGAAAGCGTATTTGAAAGTTTTAGAAGAAAGAAAAGAACGTGACCATAGAAAAATTGGTAAAGAGTTAGAATTATTTACTACTAACCAAGATGTTGGAGCAGGACTACCATTATGGTTGCCTAATGGTGCAGTTATTAGACGTGAATTAGAACGTTATATTGTAGATAAAGAAGTAGCAATGGGCTATGACCATGTTTATACTCCAATTATGGCAAACGTTGATTTCTATAAAAAATCTGGTCACTGGGATCATTATCACGAAGACATGTTCCCTACAATGGATCTAGGAAATGAAGAATTAGTTCTTAGACCTATGAACTGTCCACATCATATGATGATTTATAAAAATAGCCGTCATTCATACAGAGAATTACCAATACGTATTGCAGAATTAGGAATGATGCATAGATATGAAGCAAGTGGTGCAGTATCTGGTTTACAACGTGTTAGAGGTATGACTTTAAATGATGCACATATCTTTGTAAGACCTGATCAAATTAAAGAAGAATTTAAACGTGTTGTAAATATGATTCTTGATGTATACGATGACTTTGGATTCGAAGATTATACATTTAGATTAAGTTATCGTGACCCAGAAGATAAAGAAAAGTATTTTGACGATGATGAAATGTGGAATAGAGCACAAACTGTTCTTAAAGAAGTAATTGATGAAATGGAATTACCTTATGAAGAAGCTATAGGGGAAGCGGCCTTTTATGGTCCGAAATTAGACGTACAAGTAAAAACAGCAATGGGTAAAGAAGAAACTTTATCAACAGCTCAACTTGATTTCTTATTACCTCAAAAATTTGATTTAACTTATATCGGTAATGATGGTGAAGAACATCGACCAGTCGTAATTCACAGAGGCGTTATTTCTACTATGGAAAGATTTACTGCATTCTTAATAGAAGAAACAAAAGGTGTATTCCCAATTTGGTTAGCACCGAAACAAGTGGAAATCATTCCTGTAAATATTGATTTACATTATGATTACGCTAGAACAATTCAAGAAGATTTGAAATCTCATGGTGTACGTGTTCATATTGACGATCGAAATGAGAAAATGGGATATAAAATTCGTGAAGCTCAAATGAAAAAAATACCTTATCAGCTCGTTGTTGGTGACAAAGAAATGGAAAATCAAGAAGTGAATGTTCGCCAGTACGGTTCTAAAGATTCTAATACAGTTGAAAAAGATGAATTTATTTGGAGCTTAGTTGATGAAATTAGATTGAAAAAGTAATAATCTATTGAAATTACTCGTTTCATCGGGTATAGTTTTAATAGTGAAATTTAATTAAATATTCCTCAGTAATGAGTTAGAGGTTGCGATGTTCAAAAGTAATTATTCAGAAGCGTAATGGCGCGTATGTTGAAATGATGAAAGGGGACGTTGCCGAAATAAATAGTATCCATAATACTATTTATTGGGCCAGTGTTGAATAAATACTGGACTGTCACACTAAGTGATGTGCTACCAATTTGTATGGAATGATCATATATAGGTCGCATATCTTAATGATATGCGACTTTTTTTAGTGGCTCGATTGTGGAATAAAGAAAGGGAAAAAACAATGGCTCAAGAAAAATCAACGAACAATGTTCAAAGAAAGCTTAAAGATAGACATATTTCTATGATTGCCATTGGAGGTTGTATAGGTACTGGTTTATTTATGACTTCTGGTGGTGCGATTAGAGATGCTGGACCAGGTGGAGCATTATTAGCATATGCTGTCGTAGGATTAATGGTGTTCTTCCTTATGACTTCTTTAGGAGAAATGGCAACATATTTGCCAGTTTCAGGATCTTTTAGTACGTATGCAACACGATTTGTAGATCCTTCATTAGGATTTGCATTAGGATGGAATTATTGGTTCAACTGGGTTATTACTGTTGCTGCTGACATTACAATTGCTTCACAAGTTGTCAGCTATTGGGAACCGTTAGAAATTATTCCATCATGGTTATGGAGTGTCATATTTATGGCCATTATATTTGGTCTGAATTCATTATCTGTACGTGTATATGGAGAAAGTGAATATTGGTTTGCTTTCATTAAAGTAGCTACAGTTATAATCTTTATCGGGATTGGGTTATTAACGATATTCGGATTACTAGGTGGAGAGTATTTAGGATTCGAAAACTTTGTAGCTGGAGATGCACCGTTCCTCGGAGATTCCAATGTTAATACATTCTTGCTAGTTCTAGGTGTGTTCTTAGTAGCAGGATTCTCTTTCCAAGGTACAGAGTTAATAGGTATTACTGCAGGTGAGTCTGAAAATCCAGAACGTGCAGTACCTAAAGCAATTAAACAAGTATTTTGGAGAATAATATTATTCTATGTTTTAGCAATATTTGTAATTGGTATGATTATTCCTTATACTAATCCAAACTTAATGGGTGGCGATGAAATAGCAAAATCACCATTCACATTGGTATTTGAAAATGCTGGTTTAGCATTTGCTGCTTCATTTATGAATGCAGTAATATTAACTTCAGTATTATCAGCAGGTAATTCTGGTATGTATGCATCTGTGAGAATGTTATTCTCTATGAGTAAAGATAAACTTGCTTCGCCAGTATTTTCTAAAACAAATAAATTTGGGGTGCCTTATACAGCACTTATGGCTACTGCAGTAGTTGTCGTTCTAATATTTGCTATAGAGCATTTAAGTGGTGGGGCGTATGAGTATATTATCGCAGCATCAGGTATGACAGGATTTATTGCTTGGCTAGGTATAGCAATCAGTCACTTTAGATTTAGAAGAGCATTTGATCTACAAAATTATGATAAATCAAAATTGAAATATACTGCAAAGCTATTCCCATTTGGTCCGTTATTTGCGTTTGCACTTTGTGCAATTGTAATTGTCGGTCAAGATGTTGACTTCATACAAACTGGTGAGTTTGAACCAAGAAGATTCTTCATCACATATATGGGTATTCCAGTATTTTTAGCATTCTTTATTTTCCATAAAGTGAAATATAAAACAAAAATGATACCACTTAAACAAGTTGATTTAAGTCAAGATATCGATATGAAAGAATTTGAAAATAATATTAAATAAAGATTGACATAAAGGTTTATAATTGGTAAGATTAGTTTTGTTGAATACGAAACGGACCAAGTAGAGGCATACCCGCTTCTCACCTGTAGTGACGCGTAAAGCAGTTAGCAGGTACAATAAACCTTTAATGTTTATGGAGGAGAGCGGGTGCATTGTGCATTCGTTCTTTTTTTCTTGGACGACTTCGTAAAATTCTAGGAGGTGTCAACCATAGCTAAAGATCAGACTCAAATAAACGACAAAATTCGTGCGAAAGAACTTCGCCTTATTGGCCAAGATGGGGAACAAATTGGTGTTAAATCAAAATTTGAAGCCATTGAAATGGCTGAAAGAGTAGATTTAGATGTAGTAGTAGTAGCGCCAAATGCTAAACCACCTGTTGCAAGAATTATGGATTACGGTAAATATAAATTCGAACAACAGAAAAAAGAAAAAGAAATGCGTAAGAAACAAAAAATTGTTAGTGTAAAAGAAATTCGATTAAGTCCAACTATCGAAGAACATGACTTTGAAACTAAATTGAAACATGCACAAAAATTCTTATCTAAAGAAGATAAAGTTAAAGTATCTATTAGATTTAGAGGACGTGCGATTACGCATAAAGAAATTGGTCAACGCGTGTTAGAACGCTTTGCAGAATCTTGTAAGGATATAGCAACAGTTGAACAAAGACCTAAAATGGAAGGGCGTTCAATGTTCTTAATGTTAGCGCCAATTTCAAACGACAAATAAACCGAAATAATAGGAGGAAATCTCAATGCCTAAAATGAAAACTCATCGTGGAGCAGCTAAACGTGTTAAAAGAACTGGTTCAGGTCAATTAAAACGTTCTAGATCATTTACTTCACACTTATTTGCAAACAAATCTACTAAAGCGAAACGTAAATTACGTAAAGCTTCATTAGTTTCTAAATCAGATACTAAACGAGTTAAACAAATGTTAACGTACGTAAAATAATAAACATAGCGGACTAATGGTCCATTTTAAGGAGGAATTATAATGCCACGTGTTAAAGGTGGAACAGTGACGAGAGCTCGTCGTAAAAAAGTTTTAAAATTATCTAAAGGTTACTTTGGATCAAAACATACATTATATAAAGTTGCTAAACAACAAGTAATGAAATCAGGTAACTATGCTTACCGTGACCGTCGTCAGAAAAAACGTGAATTCCGTAAATTATGGATTGCACGTATTAATGCAGCATCTCGTCAAAACGACATCAGCTATAGCCGTTTAATGAATGGTCTTAAATTAGCTGGTATTGACATCAACCGTAAAATGCTTTCTGAAATCGCTGTTTCAGATGAAAAAGCATTTGCTGAATTAGCTACTAAAGCTAAAGACGCATTAGCTAAATAATATATTCTATATAAGAGCAGAAATTCTTCATTGAATTTCTGCTCTTATTTTTTGTAAAAATCATTTTGGTTACTCTTAGACTTTGTTGGCATTTTTTTTGCTCGTGCTTACCCCACAGGAGTCAACTCTAAAAAATACCAAATATTAATTAAATATTTATAGTATAGGTGGAATTTATCCTAGAGTTGATTCTATGTTCAACAAATCTACTTATTAAAACAAAAAAACAAACTGAACTTATAAATTCAAGTTCAATTTGTCCACTATCCGTAGTAGCACTTAGAGCAATCATTTTTCTATATAAATATGGTTAGTTATTACGATGATTTTGTAAGTGCTGACGCCTGAGGGAATAGTATGCGTGAGAGACTACAGGCTCGAACCATACCCCTAGGCAAGCATGCACGAACAAAATCGTAAGATTGTATAAAAGGTAGGTAAACATGCACAAACAAAATCGTGAGTTTGTATAAAAAGGTAGGCAAGCATGCACAATCAAAATCGTAAGATTGTATAAAACAGTAGGCAAGCATGTACGAACAAAATCGTAAGATTGTATAAAAAAGTAGACAAGCATGCACGTACAAAATCGTAAGATTGTATAAAAAGGCAGGCAAACATGCACGAAAAAAATCGTAAGATTGTATAAAAAAAAAGGAAAACTTGCACGAACAATATCATAAGATGTTATTAAAAAAAGAACGAACAGACCCAACTCCTTTACGCTTTATAAACGCTTTGATAAAATAGTGTAGAAATAAGAATAAGGAGATTATTATGTCTAAATTTGATGAAATGATAACAGTGGTACCAAGAAAGACAATTTTTAATAATGAAACATATCAATTCGATGGATTTAAATCTATCCAAGATGAAGAAACAAAATATATTTACGAAACAATTAATCAATACGAAACTAAAAGACGTGGAGACATGGAAGAAGATCCATCATATAAACAGTTGATTTCATATTGTATTTTAGAAAATGAAAATAACGAAGTGTTAGTTTATGAAAGGTTAACTGGTGGTGGAGAAGGTAGACTTCACGGATTGAGTTCAATAGGTGTAGGTGGACATATGAATGATGTTCCTAATGCTACTAATGTTGAAGAAGTGATAAGAGAAAATGCTGCAAGAGAACTTGAAGAAGAAGTTGGTTTGAGTAAAAAAGATGTAGAAAATATGGAGTTAATCGGATTTATCAATGATGATCAGAATGAAGTTGGTAAAGTTCATATTGGCGTAGTGTTTAAATTAAAAGTCCAAAAAGAAAGTGTCGAAGCTATCGAAACTGACACATTGAAAATTAATTGGGTCAACCAATCGGAGTTATCTAATAATGAAAACTATGAAACATGGAGTAGTCTTATTATAGATGGTATATACAGAAGAGGTGAGTAACCTTGAGTGAAATCATTCCATTTCCAAAACTGAAAAACCAACTCATACAAAATATTAATACTGCTATACAAAAGGAACAATTTGATGAAGCGTATCAAGTGTTCGAATTATATGAACAACATTTTGCAATGGATGAAGACCTATCATTAAAAAAATGTGAAGTTTTAAAAGCGTGTGGTCATTATTTAGAATTGAGAGAAGAAGCAAGTATATTGCTAAATCAAGGGCATGACTATTATGATAAGATTGTTATTTATTTTGTAGAAAGCCTATATTATTTAGAACAATATCAAACAGTAGTTGAAATCATTAATCAAATTAAAGATGAAAATATTGAACATTCTACTAGGATGGCACTACTTCCTATTCAAGATATGGCAAAAGACAAACTTAATCAAAGACAGTTAAAAGCATCAGAAATTTTGAGAGCATTTAAAGAAACGCAATTTGAAGAACAAATTAATCTCTTAATCGACTTAATTGATAATCATTTAGGTGTGTTTAATTTAACTTTAGCTCAGATTATAGAGAATGAAACATTGCATCCAAATGTACAAAGTTTGATTTTAGAGTATTTAAGATTAAGTGAATGGTCTGCTGAAGTAAAATTTGAAAAATTAAACGAATTTTTAACTGTTAATCCTATAGAATTAGATGGCATTGAAAGAACAAATTTAAACAAAAATATAATACCTAAAGTAATAGATCAACTTGAAATTGATAGTCCTTCATCGATTGAATTAGCTAAAAGTTTATTGAATCAACATGCTATCGTAATGTATCCAATTGATTTTAGCGAGCTAGAAGATGAAACTTTAATTGCATGTTACTTGAAACTTTTATCAGAACGTTTTATTATAGACGCTAGCTACAATAGTGTTAATCAAGCAGATTGGGACAAATTCATAGATTTTATTGAAAAATTATAATGAATGTAAACACTATAGTTGAAACATCAGAAAGCTATGTTATAATTAAAGAGTTGAAAATTTATAAAATTAGGTTAATCACGGAGGTTTTTATACATGACAGCAACATGGGAAAAGAAGGAAGGTAACCAAGGTTTATTAACTGTTACGGTTCCTAAAGAAGAAGTAGATAAAGGTTTAGACAAAGCATTCAAAAAAGTTGTTAAACAAATTAATGTACCTGGTTTCCGTAAAGGTAAAATGCCAAGACCATTATTTGAACAAAGATTTGGTGTTGAATCATTATACCAAGATGCATTAGATTTCATTTTACCTGAAGCATATGGTAATGCAGTTGAAGAAGCAGAAATCAACCCAGTTGATCGTCCGGAAATCGACGTTACACAAATGGAAAAAGGTAAAGAACTTATCTTTGAAGCTACTGTAACAGTTGAACCAGAAGTTGAATTAGGTGACTATAAAGGCCTAGCTATAGAAAAACAAGATCGTGAAGTAACTGACGAAGAATTCGATAAAGCTTTAGAAGAAGCAGTTAGTCGTCAAGCTGAATTAACAGTTAAAGAAGGCGAAATCGCTCAAGGTGACGTTGTAAACATTAACTTTGATGGTTATGTTGACGGCGAAGCATTTGAAGGTGGACAAGCTGAAGGTTATGATCTTGAAATTGGTTCTGGATCATTCATTCCAGGATTTGAAGAACAACTTATTGGTCTTAAAGCTAGCGATAGCAAAGAAGTTGTTGTTACATTCCCTGAAGAATACCATGCTGAAGAATTAGCTGGTAAAGAAGCAACATTCAAATGTGATATTAACGAAGTAAAATCTAAAGAAATTCCAGAATTAGATGATGAGTTAGCTCAAGAGCTTGACGAATCAGTTAAAACAGTAGATGAATATAAAGAAAAATTACGTAAAGATTTAGCAGATGCTAAATTAAATCAAGCAGAAGCAACTGAAAAAGAAGAAGCAATTACTAAAGCTTCTGATAACGCTACAGTTGAAATTCCTGAAGCTATGATTAACACAGAATTAGATCGTATGATGCAAGAATTCGAACAACGTATTTCACAACAAGGTTTAAACCTTGAATTATACTATCAATTCTCAGGCCAATCAGAAGAAGAACTTAAAGCACAAATGAAAGAAGACGCTGAAAAACGTGTTAAAACTAATTTAACTTTAAGAGCTATCGCTGATGCTGAGAACATTGAAGTTTCTGATTCAGATGTTGAAGCAGAATTGACTAAAATGAGCGAACAATTTGGATTATCTGTTGAAGATATTAAATCAACATTAGGTAATAACGATATTTTAGTTAACGATCTTAAAATTCAAAAAGTTATCGACTTATTAGTTGCTGAATCAGTTGGAGAATAATTGTTATTCGGTATAAATTAATTATAGTAGCAGAATTTTTCTGCTACTATTCTTTTTTAGTTCGTTTAATTTGAAAAAGTAAAAAACATTTAGTATAGTCTAAAAAGAATAGGGGTGTAAAAATGTTTAAATTTAACGATGGTGAAGAAAACTTAAAATGTTCTTTCTGTGGTAAAGAGCAGGATCAAGTTAAAAAACTTGTAGCTGGTAGTGGTGTCTATATATGTAATGAATGTATAGAGCTTTGTTCTGAAATAGTTGAAGAAGAATTGAAGTCACAAGAGCCAGAACAATTTACTGAAGTTCCTACACCTAAAGAAATTATGGAGCAATTAAATGACTATGTTATCGGACAAGAAAATGCTAAAAAATCATTAGCATTAGCTGTCTATAACCATTATAAACGTGTTCAACAACCTTCAGAAAGTGAAGATGGTGTTGATTTACAAAAAAGTAATATCGCATTAATTGGGCCAACTGGTAGTGGTAAAACATTACTTGCTCAAACATTAGCCAAATCATTAAACGTTCCATTTGCAATAGCAGATGCAACTAGTTTAACGGAAGCTGGTTATGTAGGTGAAGACGTAGAAAATATACTTTTAAGATTAATCCAAGCAGCTGACTTTGATGTTGAAAGTGCTGAAAAGGGTATTATATATGTTGATGAGATTGACAAAATCGCACGTAAATCTGAAAACACATCTATAACAAGAGATGTTTCTGGTGAAGGTGTTCAACAAGCATTGCTTAAAATTCTTGAAGGTACAACAGCTAGTGTTCCGCCACAAGGTGGTAGAAAACATCCAAACCAAGAATTCATTCAAATAGATACAACAAATATACTATTTATTCTTGGTGGTGCATTTGATGGAATCGATGAAGTCATTAAACGTAGATTAGGTGAAAAAATCATTGGATTTAGTAGTTCTGGTGAAGAAATTAGTGATGAAGAGTCATTACTATCACAAATTAGACCTGAAGATTTACAATCTTATGGTTTAATTCCAGAATTTATCGGCAGAATTCCTATTGTAGCTAATCTTGAAACATTAGATGTTGATGCATTGAAAAACATCTTAACTCAACCTAAGAATGCATTAGTAAAACAATATACTAAAATGCTTGAATTAGATGACGTTGAATTACAATTTGATGAAAATGCATTAACAGCTATTAGTGAACTAGCTATAGAACGTAAAACTGGTGCACGTGGATTACGTTCTATAATTGAAGAAGCTCTTATTGATATTATGTTTGATATTCCTTCAAGCAACGATGTTAGTAAAGTAGTGATTACTGAAGATACAATTAGAGATAATAAATTACCTAACTTATTTGATAGTGAAGGTAACTTAATAAATGATGAAAAAACATCAGCATAAACTTTATTAATCTATTAGAGGCTGGGACAATATATTGTCTCAGCCTTTAATCTTTGTGGTTTATTTAAAATGTAGCCAATATAAGATATAATAAAAGAAACAAATTTGTAGGAGAAAACAATGAAAATTAATCCGAATAACGTAGATATAATTATAAGTGCAGTTGATCCAAAGCAATATCCTGAAACTGGTTTGCCAGAGATTGCTCTAAGTGGGCGTTCTAATGTTGGTAAGTCAACGTTTATTAATACATTAATATCAAGAAAAAAAGTTGCTAGAACGTCATCTAAACCTGGGAAGACACAGACTTTAAACTTCTTTAATATAGATGAACAACTTGTATTTGTTGATGTACCAGGATATGGATATGCAAAAGTGAGTAAAAAACAAAGAGAACAGTTTGGTAAGATGATAGAACAATATTTAACGACTAGAAATGAGTTAAAATGTGTCATTCAATTAGTGGATATAAGACACAAACCGACTCAAGATGATGTATTGATGTATAATTATTTAAAACATTTTGAAATACCTACAATTATTATCGCAACTAAAGAGGATAAGATACCAAAAGGTAAAGTTCAAAAACATTTAAAAATCATACGAGAAACATTAGAGGTTGATTCTGAGGATAAATTAATAAGTTATTCTTCATTAAATAAAGATAAGACAGACAATATATGGGCATTATTGTCACAATTTATTTAAACAAAATCCTCACATTCCTAAATTAGAAATGTTATAATTTAGACATTGGACATAAATTAATGGGGGCGTTAGAAGTGCATGTTGTTGTAGTAAGCGTAAACTATAAGACTGCAGATGTTGCGATGCGAGAAAAACTATCATTTAATGATCAAGAAATTGAGAATGCACTCGTAACACTTAGTAATAAAAAATCAATTTTAGAATGTGTCATTTTATCGACATGTAATAGAACTGAAGTATATGCTGTTGTAGATCAAATACACACTGGTAAATATTATATTCAGTCTTTCTTAGCTGATTGGTTTGACCAATCGTTAGATACGATTAAATCTTATACAAATGTGTTAACTGAGAATGAAGCAGTGGAACATTTGTTCAGAGTAACATCTGGTTTAGATTCAATGGTTCTAGGTGAAACGCAAATTTTAGGACAGATGAAAGATGCGTTTCAAATTGCACAAACTGAGGTTACAACAGGTACTATGTTTAATCGATTATTCAAACAAGCTATAACATTGGCTAAACGTGGTCATCACGAAACAGACATAGCTTCTAATGCCGTATCAGTTTCATATGCAGCTGTGGAATTATCGAAAAAAGTACTTGGCAAACTAGATAATAAGAAAGCATTAATCATTGGAGCAGGAGAAATGGCTGAGTTAGCAGTAGCTAATTTGAATGGTAGTGGTGTAAATGACATTACTGTTTTAAATAGAACTGTTGCAAAAGCTGAAGCATTAGCTATGCAATATAAAGGTGTAGCTAAAAGCATGAATGAACTACAATGTTCGTTGATGGAAGCTGATATCGTCATTAGTTCTACGAGTGCGGAACATTATGTATTAACTAAAGATATGATGAAAGATGTTGAGCGCTTTAGAAAAAATAAACCACTTGTATTAATTGATATTGCTGTGCCAAGGGATATAGATCCTGAAGTGAATGACTTAGAACTAATGTTTAATTATGATGTGGATGATTTAAACGGCCTTGTAGATGCAAATCTAGCTGAACGTGAGCAAGCAGCTCGTGAAATAGAATTGCTTATTGCTAAAGAAATTGATAAGCATGAAGAATGGGTGAATATGCTAGGCGTTGTGCCGATAATTACAGCACTTAGAGGTAAAGCATCACATATACAAGAAGAAACAATGGTAAGTGTCGAAAGAAAACTACCTGATATGACTGAAAGAGAAAGAAAAGTTATATCTAAGCATATGAAAAGTATCGTAAATCAATTATTAAAAGATCCGATAACTCAAGCTAAAGAATTATCAACTGATAAAAAATCAGCAGAAAAATTAGAATTATTCCAAGAAATCTTTAATATTACGAATGAAGTAGATCGATTAAATGATACAAAGAAAGAAATAAAAAGAAGTCAATTGTCTCCTAACACAGTTGAAACTTAATCAAAATATATGGTGATGCTATGCAAGATGTAATTGCGGTACGTTTGCATGAAATTGTCTTAGTTATTTACATGATTTGTTTAGGGTGCTATTTTTATGACTTTATACAAAAAAATTCTAAAGTAAGAAAGCTTGGGTATTATGCACTGGGGATTGTTTGGATTTTTCAAACAATCTTTTTGTGCATGTATATTGTTACAACAAAACAATTTCCAATCTTGACGATATTTGAAGGATTTTATTTTTATACATGGATGATTATTACAGTTTCATTAGTTTTAAACTATTTTAAATCAACGGATTTAACAGTCTTTATTATTAATTTAATTGGATTTGTATTTTTAGTTATTCATACATTTAGACCTGAGCAATATGATACGGAAAATACGGCATCTAATATTATGAATGAATTACTATTAATACATATTTCTTTAGCTATATTAAGCTATGTTCTGTTTGCATTGAGTACATCACATGCAATTTTATATTTACTCCAGAGAAAAAATCTAAAAGAGAAAAAGTTCAATCAAAAGTTCTTTAGAATGGGTAGTATTGAACAACTAGAGCAAAATGTTTTTAGATTTTCTTTAATAGGATTTTTAGTGTTACTTATTAGTTTAATATTAGGTATACAATGGGGCTTAATTATAATTGGTAGTGAGATATGGATAGATATGAAAGTGATCGGTTCTTTAATTGTTTTACTACTTTATGGTGTTTATTTATATTTAAGAGTAAGAAAATCAATCAATACTAAAACGTTAGTAATAGCGAATATTATGATATTTTTAGTGTGTATGATAAATTATTTGGTGGTCTCAAAGTTTTCGGGATTTCATCAGTGGTTTAATTAAACAATAATGGAGGAAGTTATGCGTAAAATTATTGTAGGTTCTAGAAAAAGTAAATTAGCAATGACACAAAGTCAGCAATTTATAGATAAATTGAAAGAAAAGCATCCAGATTTAGATATCGAAATTAAAGAAATCGTAACTAAAGGCGATAGAATCGTCGATGTTCAATTGTCTAAAGTTGGTGGTAAAGGTTTATTCGTAAAAGAAATACAACAAGCATTATTTGATCATGAAATAGACTTTGCTATTCATTCACTTAAAGATGTGCCTAGCGAATTGCCGGAAGCATTAACGCTTGGATGTATTCCTGAGAGAGAAATTCCTTTTGATGCATATATTGCTAATAATCATGTTAAACTTGCAGAATTAAAGCCAGGCAGTATTGTTGGTACTAGTTCTTTAAGACGTGGTGCCCAAATTTTAGCTAAATATCCTCACTTAGAAATCAAATGGATTAGAGGGAACATCGATACACGATTGAAGAAATTAGAAACTGAGGATTTTGATGCTATAATACTTGCTGCTGCAGGATTAAAGCGCATGGGTTGGAGCGAAGATATCGTTACTGAATATTTACAAGAGGATACAATGGTTCCAGCAATAGGTCAAGGTGCATTAGGTATAGAATGTAGAAGTGATGACAAAGAATTATTAGATATTCTAAAATCTGTGCATGATGAAAAAGTGGAAACGTGTGTAACATGCGAAAGAACATTTTTAAATGAAATGGATGGAAGTTGTAAAGTTCCAATTGCAGGTTATGCAACAAAAGATGGCAATGAAATTTCATTTACAGGATTAATTATGTCACCTGATGGTAAAGAAAGATATGAATCTACAAAAGTAGGTACCGATCCAGTAGAAATCGGTAAACAAGTATCTGAAGAATTAAAATCCCAAGGTGCATATGAAATTATTAAGAAATTAAATGAAGAATAATAAGGAGTAGTTAAAATGAAGCCGATTATAGTGGTTACGAGTACAAGAACTGTTCAACGTGAAGACGTAGAGATTCGACATTATCCATTTATAGATATTGTCCCTATCCAATTTGAACAGTCTTGTTTAAAACCCCACTATGATTGGCTTATTTTTACGTCTGTAAATGCTATTAAAATTTTTGAACCATATTTACCAAAGATACAAGTTAATCATATTGCAGTAATTGGTTCTAAAACGAAAAAAATAGCTGAAAAACTTAATATACCTGTTGATACAATGCCGGAAACATTTACGCAAGAAGGCATGTTAAATGATTTTAAAGACAAACTTTATAATCAATCAGTATTGATACCATGCAGTAAACAAGCAAGAGATAAATTAACAACTCAGTTATCTGAATGGAGTAATCAAGTTCAAAGGCTGAATATATATGAGCCAGTAACAAATACTGATAATGTTCATAAGGTGCATGAACTAATTACAAACAATAAAGTTACGCATATAACATTTTCAAGTTCTTCAGCAGTTTCAAGTTATTTTGAAACCTACAAAGAAATTGGTCATGGCGTAGAAGTATATGCAATTGGAGAAATCACTCAACAAAAATTAAATACATATCATCAAACTTCTAAAATAGCTTTAGAATCTACTTTAGAAGATATGATAAATACAATCTTGAAAGAGGTAAAATTATGAAATTTGATAGACATAGAAGATTAAGATCATCACAATCAATGAGAAATATGGTAAAAGAAACGTATGTTCATAAATCTGATTTAATATATCCTATATTTGTGATTGAAGAAGATAATATTAAAAATGAAATCTCATCAATGCCTGGGATTTATCAATTGAGTTTAAACCTGTTAGAAGAAGAATTAAAAGAGGCATATGACCTAGGTATTCGAGGTGTAATGTTCTTTGGAATTCCTAATGAGAAAGATGCTTGTGGTACTGGTGCATTTATCGATGATGGCATTATTCAAAAAGCGACTCGTTTATCTAAAAGTAAGTTCCCAGATTTATTAGTTGTGGCAGATACTTGTCTTTGTGAATACACAGATCATGGTCATTGTGGTGTGATAGATGAAGCTACAAGCGATGTAGATAACGATAAGTCATTAGAATTACTTGTTAAAACAGCTGTTTCACAAGCGAAAGCTGGAGCAGACATTATTGCACCAAGTAACATGATGGACGGATTTGTAGCTGAAATAAGAGCAGGACTTGATCAAGCAGGATTTATTAACATGCCGATTATGAGCTATGGTATTAAATATGCATCTAGTTTTTATGGTCCTTTCAGAGAGGCTGCAGAAGGTGCGCCTTCATTTGGTGATCGTAAAACATATCAAATGGACCCGAGCAATCGCTTAGAAGCATTTAGAGAATTAGAAAGTGACATTAAAGAAGGTTGCGACATGATGATTGTTAAACCTGCTTTAAGTTATTTAGATATTATAAGAGATGTGCGTAACCGTTCTGACTTACCTATTGTTGCGTATAACGTAAGTGGCGAATATAGTATGACAAAAGCAGCATCACTAAATGGCTGGATAGATGAAGAGAAAATTGTTATGGAACAAATGACTTCAATGAAACGTGCTGGAGCAGACATGATTATTACTTATTTCGCAAAAGATATTTGTAAATATCTAGATGGAGGAGACTATTAATATGAGATACGAACAATCAATTGAAGCATATAAAGAAGCAGTAGATTTAATGCCTGGTGGCGTAAATAGTCCAGTTAGAGCATTTAAATCTGTAGATACACCGCCGATATTTATGGATCACGGTAAAGGGTCAAAAATATATGATGTAGATGGTAATGAATATATTGATTACGTATTAAGTTGGGGGCCTTTAATTTTAGGTCATTCTCACGAAAAAGTTAAAACAGCTTTACACGCAGCGGTAGATAAAGGAACTTCATTTGGTGCTTCTACAGAGCTTGAAAATAAAATGGCACAACTCGTAATTGAACGTGTTCCATCTATTGAGATGGTAAGAATGGTATCTTCAGGAACAGAAGCAACATTAGCAGCATTACGACTTTCAAGAGGTTATACTGGCAGAAATAAAATATTGAAATTTGAAGGTTGTTATCATGGACATAGTGATTCATTACTAATCAAAGCTGGCTCTGGGGTAGCAACTTTAGGATTACCAGACTCTCCAGGCGTACCTGAAGGCACTGCGAAAAATACAATAACAGTTCCTTATAATGATATTGATGCTGTAAAAGTGGCTTTTGAACAATTTGGTGATGATATCGCAGGTGTTATTGTAGAACCTGTTGCCGGTAATATGGGTGTAGTACCACCAGTAGAAGGTTTCTTAGAAGGTTTACGTGATATTACTAAAGAATATGGTTCTGTATTAATCTTTGATGAAGTTATGACAGGATTTAGAGTAGGATACAATTGTGCACAAGGGTATTTTGGTGTTACGCCTGACTTAACTTGTCTAGGAAAAGTTATTGGTGGAGGATTACCGGTAGGTGCTTTCGGTGGTAAAAGAGAAATTATGGAAGAAATAGCGCCAGTTGGTAATGTTTATCAAGCAGGAACACTTTCAGGAAATCCATTGGCTATGACGAGTGGCTTTGCAACTTTAAGTGAGCTAACTGAAGATAGTTATAGCTATTTTAATGAATTAGGAGATTTACTTGAAAAAGGTCTGAAAGATGTGTTTTCTAAACATGAAGTACCAATAACAGTTAATCGTGCTGGTTCAATGATAGGTTATTTCTTGAATAAAGGTCCAGTTACTAATTTTGATGAAGCTAATTCATCAGATTTAGAAATGTTTAGTAATATGTATAGAGAAATGGCTCAAGAAGGTGTATTCTTGCCACCATCACAATTCGAAGGTACTTTTTTATCAACAGCTCATACTAAAGAAGATATAGAAAAAACAATTCAAGCATTTGATACAGCACTATCTAGAATTACAAAATAACAATTATAACCTCAATTTATATTTTTAATAATGGTATAATTTTACATGAGGTGTTAATTGATGCATAGAAATAAACAGAACATAATAATTGTAAGTTTGCTAGCTATAATACTTGGCTTTATACTCCAAAGCATTCATATGATTTTACCTTGGTTATTTGGTCCGATATTTGCTAGCATTATCGTTATAAAATTGGTGAAACGCTCGATTAAATGGCCGAATTGGTTAGGTAATATAGGATTACTCATTTTAGGAGTTCAAATGGGTTCTACTTTTACACTTGATGTACTTCATGATATAAAAGATGAATGGTTGCAGATTGTATTAATGTCAGTATTTATCATATTACTCGCTTTAATTATATCTATAGTCTTTAAAAAGATAGCCAATGTTTCATTTGAAACAGCATTATTAAGTGCAATCCCTGGAGCTCTAAGCCAAATGGTTGTTATGGCGGAAGAGAATAAAAAAGCAGACTTACTCATCGTTACACTTACTCAAACATCACGAATTATGTTTGTTGTAATCTTAGTTCCTATTATTTCTTCAATATATGGTAGTAATGGTTCAAGTTCTAGACAAATTGATGCAGCACCTTCCATATTTTCAGTTTTAGATTTAACGGGATATATTACGTTGATTGTAGGAATAATTATTTTATTTTTATTATTCTACAAGATTAAGTTTCCTGTTCCTCATTTACTTGCACCAATTTTTGTTCTTCTTACTTGGAATTTATATACTGAACAGGTTTTCTCTTTAGATTATCAGTTGATTATAATTGCTCAAGTGTTATTCGGAATAAGAATAGGGGTTCAAATATCTGATTTAATAAATAATCTGACTAAAAAGACTGTGTTTGCAATAGCATTCCAAAATGTCTCGTTAATACTTGGTGCTTTTATACTTGTGTTTATTTTTGATCTTTTTATTGATGACAATATTAATGACTTGTTTTTAAGTGCTGCTCCAGGGGGAATGGCACAAATTATAGTAGTTGCGCTTGAAACTGGTGGAGATGTCGCAATGATTTCAAGCTATCATATTTTTAGGATATTTTTTATACTTCTAATTATTTCACCATTAATAAAGGTTTTCTTAAGCATAAGGTCTAAGAAATACGGTAATTAGTACTTTCAATATTGACTTATATTGAAAGTGCTTATATTATTAAAGTAATTAAATATTTAACAAGGAAGAGTAAATCATTGATTATTTGAAGAGAGTGTATGGTTGGTGTGAATACATATTAATGATGATTGAAGGTAGCCTTAATTTGAACGTTAATTGAAACTAAGTAGATTAATGCGTGTGCGAGCGATAATCGTTAAAGTGCAATATAAGAAATTATATTGAATTTAGGTGGTACCACGGTTTAACCCGTCCTATTCATTTAGGACGGGTTTTTTTATATTAAAAAGGAGTGATAAATAATGGAAATGGAACCTAAATATAACCCTAAAAAGGTTGAAGAAGGCCGTTATCAACATTGGTTAGAAAATGATTGTTTTAAACCAAGTGAAAATAAAGACAAAGAAACGTATACGATTGTTATTCCGCCTCCAAATGTAACTGGTAAGCTACATTTAGGTCATGCATGGGATACAACTTTACAAGATATTTTAACTAGAATGAAAAGAATGCAAGTGTATGATACTTTGTATTTACCTGGTATGGACCATGCAGGTATCGCAACCCAAGCTAAAGTTGAAGGCAAATTAAAAGAACAAGGATTGACTAGACATGACTTAGGTAGAGAAAAATTCCTTGAACATGCTTGGTCATGGAAAGAAGAATATGCAGACTTTATTCGTGCACAATGGTCTAAGTTAGGCTTAGGTTTAGACTATAGTCGTGAACGTTTTACATTAGACGAAGGATTATCACAAGCAGTTAAAAAAGTGTTTGTTGATATGTATAATAAAGGTTTGATATATCGTGGAGAAAGAATTATTAACTGGGATCCACAAACTAAAACAGCAATTTCTGATATAGAAGTTATACATGAAGATATATTAGGGCATTTCTATCATATTAAGTATCCGTTTAAAGAAGGAGAAGGTGCTATTGAAATAGCAACAACACGTCCTGAAACGATGCTTGGAGATACTGCAATTGTTGTTAATCCAAACGATGATCGATATAAACACTTAATAGGTAAATCTGTTGTTTTACCAATTATTGGTCGTGAATTACCAATCATTGGTGACGATTATGTTGATATTGATTTTGGTAGTGGAGCAATGAAAGTAACACCTGCTCATGATCCTAATGACTTCGAAATTGGTGAAAGACATCAACTAGAAAAAATTAACGTTATGAATGAAGACGGTACAATGAATGAGCTTGCTGGTAAATATAATGGTTTAGATCGTTTTGAATGCCGTAAGCAATTAATTGAAGATTTAAAAGCAACTGGAGAGTTAATTAAAGTTGAAGAACATGAGCATTCAGTTGGCCATTCAGAAAGAAGTGGGGCAGTAGTTGAGCCTTACTTATCTACTCAATGGTTTGTGAAGATGGAACCTCTAGCTAAACAAGCTTTAGATAACCAAGATACTGAAAATCGTATTAATTTTGTTCCAGACAGATTTGAAGGTACATTTAATAGATGGATGGAAAACATCCGCGACTGGACAATTTCTCGACAACTATGGTGGGGTCATCAAATTCCAGCCTGGTATCATAACGAGACAGGTGAAACATATGTAGGAGAAGAAGCGCCAGAAGATATTGAAAATTGGACTCAAGATGAAGACGTTCTTGATACATGGTTTAGTTCTGCATTATGGCCATTTTCTACATTAGGATGGCCAGACGAAAACAATGAAGACTTTAAACGTTATTATCCAACTAACACATTAGTTACAGGTTATGATATTATTTTCTTCTGGGTATCGAGAATGATTTTCCAAGGGCTTGAATTTACTGGACAAAAACCATTCAATGATGTCTTGTTACACGGTTTAGTAAGAGCTGAAGATGGCCGTAAGATGAGTAAGTCATTAGGTAATGGTGTTGACCCAATGGATGTTATAGAAGAATATGGTGCGGATAGCTTAAGATACTTCTTAGCTACTGGTTCATCACCTGGACACGATTTACGTTATTCTACTGAAAAAGTTGAAGCTATTTGGAACTTTATCAACAAGATTTGGAATGCTTCTCGTTTTAGTATTATGAATATTGGTGAATCATTTAAGTTTGAAGATATAGATTTATCAGGTGAAAAATCTGTTGCTGATGAATGGATTCTTACACGATTAAACGAAACTATAGCAAATGTTACAGATTTAAGTGATAAATATGAATTTGGTGAAGTTGGTCGCGTACTTTATAACTTTATTTGGGATGAGTTCTGTGATTGGTATATTGAAATGAGTAAAATACCAATGAACGGTGAAGATGAGTCTAAAAAACAAATGACGCGTTCAGTATTAGCTTACACACTGGATCAAACAATGAGAATGTTACATCCATTAATGCCATTTGTAACAGAACATATATGGCAAGCTCTACCTCATGAAGGAGAAACAATCATAAACGCTTCATGGCCAGAAGTTAAACCAGAATTATCAAATGAAAACAGTAAAGTTTCAATGCAACTGTTAGTTGAAATTATTAAATCTGTAAGACAAGCTAGACGTGAAGTGAATACACCGATGTCTAAAGAAGTGCCAATTCATATCGAAGCAAAAGACGAAAAAGTTAAAGAGCAACTTTTAGATAATAAAGATTACTTAATGCGTTTTTGTAATCCAAGTGAGTTAATTATCGATACTTCTATAGAAATACCTGAAAAAGCGATGACTGAAGTTGTATTTGGTGCTACAGTGGTGTTACCATTAGAAGGATTAATTGACATGGACAAAGAAATAGAAAGACTTGAGCAAGAACTTAATAAATGGCAAAAAGAATTAGATCGTGTTAATAAAAAATTGAGCAATGAGAAGTTCGTTGCTAATGCACCTGAAAAGATTATTAACGAAGAGAAAGATAAAAAAGTTAATTATCAAGAAAAATATGATGGTGTACTAGCTAGAATTGAACAATTGAAAGGCTAGGAAAGCTAATGGATTATTTAGATAGTTTACACTGGATACACGAACGAACTAAATTTGGTATTAAACCAGGTGTTAAAAGAATGAAGTGGATGCTCAGTAAACTGGACCATCCTGAAGATAATATTCAAGCAGTTCATGTAGTAGGTACGAATGGTAAAGGATCAACAGTCAGTTATTTAAGAAATGCACTTGTAGCAAATAATTATGAAGTTGGTACTTTTACTTCACCATATATCGTTACATTTAATGAAAGAATAAGCATTAACGGTGTTCCGATAACTAACGATGAATTAGTTGACTTAGTTCAAATAGTTAAACCAATTTCAGAAAGACTTGAAACTGAAACTGATTTAGGACCAGCTACAGAATTTGAAATTATCACATTAATTATGTTTGTATATTTTGGATCTATACGCCCTGTTGATTTTGTTTTAGTTGAAGCAGGATTAGGAGCTTTAAATGATTCAACTAATGTATTCCAACCAATTATGACAGTATTAACAAGTATCGGTTTAGACCATACAAATATATTAGGTGAAACTTATATGGATATTGCTAGGGAAAAAGCTGGTGTAATTAAACCAAGTGTACCTCTTGTTTATTCAATTAAACCTAAAGATGCGCTACATTTTGTGCGTGAAGTTGTAGAAACTAATTATAATAAAGGTTTAGAATTAGATAGAGATATTCATGTTATTTCTGATGATGCTGAATTTACTTACAGATATGAAAGTTATGAACTTGAAAATATTCAACTAAAAATGATTGGTCAACATCAACATGAAAATGCTGCACTTGCAATTACAACGCTCATTGAAATGTTTCAAAGAGGGATTATACAATTAGACTTTAATAAAATGATAGATGCCATTGAGAATACGACTTGGTTAGGCCGTATTGAAAAAGTTAAAGATCAGCCTCTCATATTAATTGATGGTGCTCATAATAAAGAAAGTATAGATGCGTTAGTTAATACTTTGAATCAGTATTATTCTGATAAAAAAATTGACGTATTGTTTGCAGCTATTGAAGGAAAACCTATTGGAAAAATGTTAAACAGTTTAGAAGACGTAGCGAACAGATTCTATGTAACGACATTTGATTTTCCAAAAGCATTACCAATAGATGCAGTTTATGATTACTTAGAACATGATCACATTGAAAAGATTCAAAATTATAATAGCTTTATCGATGAATATGATGGTGAATTACTTGTTATAACCGGTAGTTTGTATTTTATAAGTGAAGTAAGAAAATTGTTTGTTCAATAATAAATGAGTTAAAAGATAACGACAAAATGAAAAATGTCGTTATCTTTTTTTTGTGTAAAAATTCATTATATTCTGAAAAATAGGGTATGAGTAATATATATTACTAAAGGGGAGATTATATGAAAGAAAACAATAAACAGAAAATAAAATTCAAAAATCCTCATACATATGCGATTTTACTATTTATTATTGCGATAAGTTGCTTGCTAACTTATGTAATACCTTCAGGTGAATTTGAACGTAAAACTGTAAATGATCGAGAAGAAGTTGTATCAGGTACTTATCATTTAGTAGACAGTCAACCATCTGGATTTTTAGAAATCTTTAGATCGATTCCTGAAGGTTTAATTAGTGGCGCGGATATTATTTTTTACATATTTCTAGTAGGTGGCGCTTTTGGTATTATACATAAGACTGGCGCTATTACAAATGGTGTAAATGCTGCAATGAACAAGTTAGGGGAAAACGGCAAATTTATGATTCCTCTAACGATGTTTATTTTCTCATTACTCGGTTTTTCTATTGGATTGGCTGAAGAAACTATTATATTTGTTCCGATAGGTATAGCAATCGCAAGAGCAGTTGGGTATGATGCGATGACTGGTACAGCAATGATTATAATGGGGGCAGCAGCAGGATTTCTAGGAGGCATGCTCAATCCATTTACGGTTGGAGTCGCACAAAAAATCGCTGAAATTCCTCTGTTTTCAGGCTGGCAATTTAGAACGATCATTTATATATGTGTATTGATTGTTGGCATCATTTATGTAATGTTATATGCTCGAAAAGTTAAGAAAAATCCAAAGAAAAGTTTAGTATATGAATTAGAACAAGAAGAACAACATAATATTGCTGACCAACCTAAGATTGGCAGATTTACAAAACGACAATCATTTTGTTTAATTTTGCTAGTCGCTGCAATTTGTTTTAACGTATTTGGTATTTTTACATTCGGATGGTCCTTTAATGAAATGAGTGCTAATTTCTTATTAGCAGGTTTATTAGCAGGGTTTATCGGTGGTCTAGGGTTTAATGGAACTTTTGATGCTTTAGTAGAAGGAATGAAATCTATTTTGTTCGGTGCTTTAATTGTAGGATTTGCTAAAGCAATTGTTGTCGTATTAGAAAATGGTAAAATTATAGATACTATAGTGTATTATTTAACAAACACCATTCAAGATTTACCAGCTAGTATTACGGTTGGTATGATGTTCGTTATTCAAATGATTTTAAACTTCTTTATACCATCAGGATCGGGCCAAGCAATGACAACTATGCCACTTATGGTCCCGATTTCAGATTTATTAAGTATTAATAGACAGATGGCAGTACTTGCCTTCCAATATGGAGACGCAGTGAGTAATAGTATATTCCCAACTTCCGCCTCTTTAATGGGTGGATTGGCTGTTGCCGGAATTTCTTATACTAAATGGGTGAAATTTATATGGAAGTTATTAGTACTATGGGTTGTTATATGTATGGCTGGAATATTCGTTGCTTTAGGATTAGGTTTTTAACTTTTATAAATATTACAAAACTTGAAAAACTCATGTTATTACATAGAGTTTTTCAAGTTTTTTTATGAATAATATTTTAATGTTTATAATGGCATACTCATAAGTTCAAAAACTGTAGTTATACGTTTAACGAGTTGTTTTGGTATATTTATATATATCAAAAAAGGAGAATGAAATAATGGCTTTACTCTTTTTGTTGGGGGCAATTTTAGCTAGTTATATGTATCAACTCACAAGTACAACAAACATAAATTATAATATGTTTCATAGTCGTTCTAAGTGTGAGAATTGTTGTAAAAATATTTTGTTTAGAGATCTTATTCCAATTATCAGTTACTTATGTTTAAAAGGTAAATGTAGATTTTGCAAGAGTAGGATATCTCTAGATTTATTTTTATGTGAACTTATACTAGGAACACTTTTTTTAATACCTCTAATATGCAATACACCGTTTGATCCTCTATTATATTATTTCTTAGTCATATTTTTAATCCCTTTATCTATTTATGATATGAAGCACTATATTATTCCTAACCATGTATTAATTATAATGTTTATAACAGCTTTAGTGCTTTTTGATATGTCGTTGAAAGGTTTTTTATTATCAATTCTTATTCTGTTTTTACTTCATTGTGTTTATTTTATTTCTAATAAAAGTATAGGATACGGTGATATAAAACTATTTTCTTTATTAAGTATTATACTATCCAATTCTCAATTTTTATTAATGTTTATGTTCACGTTCATTATTGCAGGAATTTTCGTCTTACTTTATTCTTGTGCTTGTAAAAATCTTATGAAGAAAGTTCCTTTAGTTCCTTTTATCACAGTTTCTACACTATTTGTTTTGATTTTTAATCATCAACTTAATTATTATTTTTTAGGAGGCTTACATGGTCATTAAAATTAAAGATTTACAACACGAAGATAAACCGAGAGAAAGATTAAAATCTTATGGTCCGGATAAACTAACTAATAGAGAGTTATTGGCAATAATCATCAATTCTGGTAGTAAACAATATTCGAGTTTAGAATGTGCAAATAAAGTGTTAAATTTAGTAGAGAACACTAGAGAATTAAGGCACCTTACTTTGCCTGAATTATTAACAGTAAATGGAATAGGAGAATCTAAAGCCATTACTATTTTAGCTGTCATTGAATTAGCGAAAAGAATGCATAGTAATACAGTATTGGATAAATTTGAAATAAATGAGCCACAAGATGTAGCAAATTACTTGATGGAGAAACTAAGATATTTAAAGCAAGAACACTTTGTTGCGTTGCTATTAAACACTAAAAATCAAATTATACATGAACAATCTATATTTATAGGTTCTTTGAATATGGCAGTAGTACACCCGAGAGATTTATTAAGAGAGGCAATCAAACATTCGGCGGCATCCATTGTAATAGCTCATAATCATCCGAGCGGAGATCCAACACCATCTATAGAAGACATTAAAACGACTAAACGAATTCTATATTGCTGTGAATTAATGGGAATAGATTTACTTGATCATATCATTATTGGGGATGGAGAATTTATAAGTATTTTTGAAAATGATTATATTATGCGTGAAGACATAGAAATTAATGATGTTTATGAATGATACAATGGTATAATATAAATAAAAATGAGTCAGGAGTTTTTGATTTGCAAATCATTACATTTATTTTAGTTGTTTTACCATTGTTATTCATAATATCTATTTTTCAACGAAAGAAAAGAGCGATTGTAAAAAAAGACTATGGAATTATAATGGCATTAGGTGTTATAGGTGTATTTCTTTCATCAATATTACTTACATTAACAAATAGTGAATCATCACTTTCATTTAGTGTTATTCTTGGATCAATTGGTGCAGGCATAGTGTGGGGTATTTTAGTATCACTTACTTTATTCTTGTTAAAAAAATTACTAAATAAATAAAAAGAAGAAGCCGAGACAAATTATTGTCTCGGCTTCTTCTTTAATAAAAATCAAGTGATATTCATTAAGGGTCACATAAAGTAAAGAACACCTTGATATATGAAGTAAATTACTAAAGCAATAATAGCTAATTTTATGAGAACTCTTAGTAACCCAACAAAAAATCGGAAAAAGATAATTAAAAACAAGATAGCTAAGAATATATATATTAATTCCATTATTTTCACCTCTTAATGAGATTATATATGAGAATTGATAAAAATACATCAGACTACAGAATGATTATAGAGTTCAGTCCAAAGCCCGATGATGATTTATATTATATTTTTGTATAATATATATGAATGAGAGGTGTCTATAATATTGAGATGGTTATTTAGGTTAATTAGAAATTTATTAGCATTATTGGCAATTGTAATTATAGTCGTAATTGTGTACAGAAATGTTCCTGCTATTAGCGATTTGAATCCATTTGAAAATAGTGATAATCAAGAAACTGAAGAAATTGCGCCACAACGAGCAAATGCTACATATGAAGTAGAAGACAATCCATTGTTACAAAATGTTCCTTTAAGTCAAACAAAGCATGCATTTAAATGGATAAATAAAAGCGAATTTATGGATGTTTCGGGATTAGAGCGTATGGGTTACGATGACGATTATGTAGCTGGTCAACGTGGTACTGAGTATATTTTGTATAAGTTTGGTGAATCGAAAATGTATGTGTATCAAACTGAGCAAGATTTAATTAATGATTTAAGTGAAATGAACTCAGATATAAAATTATTACCAAAAACTTCATATTAATTTTTAATTTCGACTGTCTCTCACTTTATTTAAAGTGAACTGTAAGCTAAAATAGTAATATCATTGTTATTTAGACATTTGAAGATTAAGAGGTGTTTAGATTGTCGAATTTTTTTAAAAATAATAAA
>NZ_RXWZ01000224.1 GCF_003970575.1 Mammaliicoccus fleurettii | reverse complement strand
ACAAAATTTAAATCCAATAAACAATTAAATGCCTATGTCGGTATTGATATCAAAAGATATCAATCTGGTAACACTCAATATAGAGACACTATTAATAAACGTGGAAATAAAAAAGCTCGGAGATTACTGTTTTGGGTCGTGATGAATATCATTAGGGGACAACGACATTATGATAATCACATTATTGATTATTACTATAAACTAAAAAAGCAGCCTAATGAGAAACCTCATAAGACTGCCGTGGTAGCTTGTATGAATCGTTTATTAAAAACAATCCATTACTTAGTTACTAATAATAGGTTATACGATTATCAAATGTCGCCACATTAAAATAATCATACAATCAAATATATATTAACACCTTATTAAAAAAAATAAAATCATAAGGTCTATTTTAGTATGCCATTTTTTAATACTAGTACTTGACTAATCGTAGGAA
>NZ_RXWZ01000223.1 GCF_003970575.1 Mammaliicoccus fleurettii | reverse complement strand
GAATATAAGAAATATTTTTATAAATTGATTAGGTATTTTATAGTATGTTTAATTCCGATATTTTTATTATTTAGTACAATATATGATGATATTTTAGTAATAATTTTATCAATAATATTAACCTTAATTATAACTTTAAGAATATTTTTGATAGTCAAGTATAGAGTACAAAAGCGATTCAATATTATTTTGATTTTTAATATTATATTAAGTTTTTCATATTCATTATTAGTTTTTTTCGACAACTTAGATATAAAAAGGGTTTTATTATATATAATTATTGCTGAAATTATATCGTTTTTCATTTTATTATTTATGACTAAAATACTTATAATAAATTACGAAAAATATACATTCTTTGACAAAAAAATGTTAAATGTATTACTAATTTCAGGGTTTGCTGGTGCAACAATGACGTATAGCGATAGATTACTTATAACATACCTATTATCTGGTAGTGCAGTATCAATATTTTATATAGCAACATTACCATCTAAGATGCTTTTAGTACCATTCAATATGTTATCATCCGTTATTTTAAGTTACTTAGCTGATACAGATGTCATTAATAAAAAACTTAAAAAGACGATGTCTTATACTATGCCTATACTTTGTATATTTATTTTTTTAATATCATATTTTGTAGGAATATTAATTATAAAATTAATTTATCCTAGTTATTTAACAGACATAAAAAGTATATATTTAATTGTAAATATATCATTTAGTTTGACAATATTTGACTTCGTGATACGTAGTTTTTTAGTGAAATATTTCTCCCTTAAGATAAAGGCAATTATTGATGTTATGGCACTTTGTTTATTTATAATTCTATCTTTATTTTTCTTTACTATTTACAAAAATTTATTTTCAATTGCATTTGCCCAATTAATAACATTACTACTGAAAGTAACTATAGAATATATAATTTTTATTAGATTGAAAGAAGATGGAAAAAACTAAATTGAAGGGATTGTTTAAATGCATATTTTGCTTATTCATCAATTTTATTTAAACGAAAATGATCCAGGAGGATCAAGATTTAATAAGTTTGTAGAATTTTGGTCAGAAAAGGGTCATAAAGTATCAGTGATAGCCGGTACAGTTAATTATTCAACAGGTAAATCAGATGATAAATATAATAAAAAATATATTACAAAAGAAGTTATATCTAAAAATGTGACTGTATACAGATGTCATGTTAGTAAAGGTTATAAT
>NZ_RXWZ01000222.1:993-3611 GCF_003970575.1 Mammaliicoccus fleurettii | reverse complement strand
CAATAATTTAGTGAATTATTATGGATTAAAAAATAATGTACATATAAATAAGAAAGAACCATTAACATATATTTATGTATCATCATCACCATATGAAACATTAGGATATTCAATTTTAGAATCGATTGCTGAAGGTAATAAAGCTTTCATTTACACAGGTAAAGACGATGTTTTAAATGACATATACAATAGTTTTAAATCTATTAAGTTTATGCAAAAAAATATTGAAATCGATTGTAATAATTTAATTAACTTTATAAATGAAAAATACACTAAAAAAGATAGAGTAGAAGATGTTGAAAAATTAAAAGCGGAATTTTTAGATCGTAATTATGCAGATGACTTCTTAAACAACGCTACAGATTGTATAAATAATTCTAAAGAAAAAATTATAAATAACAAAAAAATTAAGAATAAAAATCAAAATAAAAATGAGAATCTAGATAAATTTAGGGACCTCTATGAAAAGCTAAAAGAAAAACCAGTACTGAATAAAATAATGCAAAACGATAAAATTTTTGGTTATGCAAAAAACAAATATTTAAGTAAAAAAGTTAAAAATGAAATGGATATGTTTAACCAAATAGTACCATCTTCAAATAAAGTATTTATTGAATCTTTCCACGGTAATAATTTCAGTGGTGATCCTAAATATATTGCCTTATATATACGAGAACATTTTCCAGAAAAACAAGTTTTTGTTAGTTCAAGAAACTCTCTAGTTGATATCGAAATAAGAAATTGTGATGTAACTCCAATAAGATTTGGAAGTACAGCTTATTCTAAAATATTTAGAGAATGTAAATATGTATTTGTAAATGGCAATACACTCGATAAAGTGTATAAACATGATGATCAAGTATTTATTCAAACTTGGCACGGACTCCCTCTTAAGAGAATGGTCAATGATTTAACTGATGTTAAAGAAAGAAATGACCAAGTTAATGCTTTTCTTCCAAGAATGCAAAAATGGGACTATCTATTATCCTCTTCATTAGTTAATACAATGTTATTTAAATCAGCTTTTCTGACTAAAAATAATAGTAATTTAAAAATTCTTGAATATGGGGCACCAAGAAATGAATATTTATTGAATGATAATGAAGATGAAAAAAGACGAATTATGTCTAAATACTTCTTTACTAATGTTAAAAATAAAAAATATATTTTATTCTGTCCAACTTGGAGAAAAGAAAAAAGACAAAATCTATCTTCAATAAATCTGAAAAAATTATTAGGATTTTTACCAGATGAATATGAAATTATTGTTAAACTACATCCAAATGAAGCTCACTTAAGAGGGAAATATAGTAATTTAGACAAAAGAATTCATTGTTTCTTTAATGAATTTGTTGATATACAAGAATTATATTTAATATCAGATTCAATGCTTACTGATTATTCATCTACAATATTTGATTATGCACATTTAAACAAGCCAATTATATTAATTCAAGAAGACACACAAAGTTATAACGAAAAAGTTGGTTTCTATTTTGACATATTTGAATTAGGTAGCTTTCCAATAGCTAATATGGATGAAAGAAGACTAGCACAACAATTAACTAATTTTGAATATATGAATTACTCTAAGATGACAAATAGATTATTAACTTACGATAGTAAAGAATCTACAAAAATGATTTTAGATACTGTTTTTGATGAAAAATAAATATCTACTATAACTGAATAATTAATATTTAGTTAATATAAGTGAAAGAAAGGGAAGAAAATGTCTGTTAAAATAGCAACTATCGGTTCGTGCGTTACGCGAGATAATTTTAATACTAAGTTTAATCCTAACTATAAAAATTTTTTACAAATAATAGATCATCAAAATCAAACTGCTATTCCTAGTTTGATGTCTAATCAATTAGAGTTAAATGTAAGTAAAGAATTTGTAGAAAAAAGTTCTTATGTTCAATCTTTATTGCATAAAGAATTTTCAAAAGAGTTTTTACAAAAACTAAAAAATGAACAACCTGACTATCTTATATTTGATTTGGATCCAGATGTGAAATTTGGATTATTAAAAATTAATGAAAATGAATATATAACTAATAATCCAAACTTTAAAAATATACCAGAATTAAAAGATGCAACTAGACTAAACTTGTTGGAAAATTATGATGAATATATTGAAGCATGGGAAAAATATTTAGAAATTTTCTTTGATTTTATAAAAAGAGAGATACCTAACTGCGAAGTTATATTGGTTAAAGCAAGATTTTCAGATAAGTTTGAAGATGGAACAACCTTAACGAGTCTCAGAAAAGAAACGGGAATAGCTACACAAGATTTTGAAAAAATGAATAAAATTTGGAATCATTTAGATGATTTTGTGATAAACAATTTTAAGGTTTCGGTTCTAGATATGACCGATAATGATTTCTATTTAGATAAAAATCATTTATGGGGACCATATTATTTACATTATGAGCCTAAATTCTATAATACATTCTTAAATAAATTAGTTAAAATGATTTCGAGTAGAAAAAATGAGCATATTAGTCTTTCTGGTGAGAATAGAACTATCCAAAGAATATATTTAAATGAAACTTATGAACTTTTAAATACTAAAGTTGTAGAGGTTGTTTTACAATCTGATAAAAATTTAA
>NZ_RXWZ01000222.1:0-975 GCF_003970575.1 Mammaliicoccus fleurettii | reverse complement strand
GGCTAGAAGAGATAAAGACATATACAATTTATATAAAGAATTACTGAAGAATGACTATATTTTATATTATCATTCTAATGGAATCTCACGTTTATATAAAAGAGAATTTATAAACGAATTATGGAAACGTCAAGACTTGTATAAACAAGGAGATGTTTTTTATACACTTGATGAACCTAAAGAAAAAAAGAAAAATAATAGTCAAAATAAAAATAAACTACTAGTTATATTTACTTGTATGCCAAGTGCAGAAAAATACGATCACTATTTAATGACAGATAGAATGTTTCCTACTTTCTTTAACACAATTGAACGAAGTTTAGTTAAAAATGTTTATACTATGAGAATAATGGATTTGAATTGTTCTCATGGTTCTCATTATATTAATACTATTAATTATTCGAATATGGAGTCAGATATTGTTGAAGCTATAAACAGAGTTAAAAATGAATTAAGTTTAAATGATGAAGATATTGTACTTTATGGTGCTTCAAAAGGTGGAACAGGTTCATTATATTATGGCTCTAAAATGGACTTGCAGTGTTTAGCAGTAGATCCTATATTAAGTTTAGGTGAGTATAATATTAAGGATGAACATTTCTTAAAGGGTATTAGAATAGAAGATATAACTGACCAAGTAAATAATAATTTATATAATAAGAGTAAATCTGAAAAATATATAATTGGTTCAGAAAATGTTCCATTCAATTTTGATAAGATTAATAAAATTGAAGGAGATAATTTGAGAAAAATCAATAAAATAGATGAGCATATTAAAAGTCATCCAGATGTATCAAGAAACACTGTACCTGAACAATTAATGATTTTAAATCAAATGTTATTAAACAATAGTTTAATTAAATAAAAACAAAGCCTATCTCACCGATTGATATGCTCCCTGTTAAGTAAACACTTAAATAGTGAAAACTTAGCAGGGAGTTTTATTATGACTAGAAATATTAAAATAGATATCAA
>NZ_RXWZ01000221.1:838-1583 GCF_003970575.1 Mammaliicoccus fleurettii | reverse complement strand
TAATAGATATTTCGGCATGTTGTTTGTATATATTTATATAATTAATACCTCATTTATTGAAACACTCTTAATTACACATGGGTTAATAGTATTTATAATATTTTGTTGGTTTATAATACCAAATAAAAAAAGAAATGAGAGATAAAATGAATATTTTACATATAAATTGTAACTACTTGCACACACCTTTATATAGTGAAATGATTTCAAGATTGAATGTATTTCATGAGAACACAATTGTAATGCCTAGAAAAATACACGAAACGTATCCAATAAGTGAAAATGTTAAATATGGTACGGAATTTTTGATTAACGATAAGATTTTCAACAAAAGTGATAGGTTTTTGTATTTTAAAAAACAAAAAAAAATAAAGAAATGGTTGAATAGTAATTCTGTTGATTTTAATAATTTTGATATTATTCACGCACATACTTTATTTTCAGATGGTTATTGGGCATACAAATCTGGTAAGCCATATATTATTACAGTTCGAAATACAGACTTGAACTATTTTATGAAATATTATAAACATTTAAGACATATAGGAAAAAAAATATTGAGAAATTCTTCTAAAATTATATTTCTATCCAAAATGTATGAGGAAAGAACAATAAATGAACTATTTAAAAGCAAAGAAAGACAGTCCATATTTAATAAGTCTGTAGTGATTCCTAACGGTATTAATGACTTTTGGATAAAAAATAGTTTAACTAAACAGCATAATGAAGAACCGAAAACTAATAT
>NZ_RXWZ01000221.1:0-819 GCF_003970575.1 Mammaliicoccus fleurettii | reverse complement strand
GTATTTACTGGAAAAATATTAAAAAATAAAAATTTGAAACTTGTTACTTCTGCTCTAAAAACTACTGGTGATAATTACAAATTATATGTAATAGGAAAAATAGATGATATATCATATTTTGATCAAGCAAAAGATGATTTTGATTTCACTTATTTAGGTGAAAAAGATAAATCAGAAATTGTTGAAATTTATAAAGAAATGGATATATTTGTATTGCCTTCATTTCATGAGACATTTGGATTAGTATACTTAGAAGCTTTAACTCAAGGTTTACCAATAATTTATACACGTAATGAAGGAATAGATAATTATTTTGAAGAGGGAAAAGTTGGGTATTCAGTGGATCCGAAAAGTATAACTAGCTTTGTGGATAGTTTAATAAATATAGATAAAAATTATGAATATATTATAAATAACATAAATAAAATAGATAAAAATAAATTTAGCTGGGATATGAATGTTGAGCGTCATTTAGAAATCTACGAAGAAAGCCTTCAAAAGAGAATATAAAATGAAGTTTTTAAAAGATATATTTATTAATTTAGTAGCTCAATCTTTACTTTTAATGATTCAACAGCTGTTGTTATTTCCTCACTATGAAGCATTTTTAGGAACAAAAGATTTTGGGATATTTTTAACTATATTTGGAATAGTTAATACGATTTCTATAGGTCTAGGAACTTCTTTTACGAATTTATACCAAAGGAACTATAATTTAGCATTAGCCAATAATAGTTATGACTCAGAATATAAGAAATATTTTTATAAATTGATTAGGTATTTTATAGTATGTTTAATTCCGATATTTTTATTATTTAG
>NZ_RXWZ01000220.1 GCF_003970575.1 Mammaliicoccus fleurettii | reverse complement strand
CACTCCTATGATTTCTTTGGTTGGAAATTCATTTTGAGTGTATCACGAGTGGCTTTTCTTATGTGTCTAGCTTAATTTTACAATCGGCGTCATTATTAATATAAAATGATTTCCTAATTAATTTCAAAACAACACCCACTTTGACTTGTACAAAAAATGGTGTTTCTTCTAAAGTAGTATGCTTATATGTTTTATTCATTTTATGTTCTCTGAATGTGATATGTTGAAATGTCGAACCATCTTCATTGAAAGATAACATTTTTCCCATTATAAAATCGTCTTTTGGCCCTATGTATTGAACCAAAGTTTCATATGCATATATATCCATAATGTCATCAGGATCTAAAAAGTGAATAAAACCCCCCCTAGAATGGTCAACACCGATGTTTCTTACTTTGCCTGGAGCTCCTTGATTTTCATTAAGTTTCACATACTGAAAATTTGTAAACTTATTTGAATATTTTAAAATTTTTTCTTCACTATTATCTGTTGAACAGTCATTCACTATTATTATTTCAAGGTTTTCTTCTCCAATCGTTTGATTCAATAGTGAATCTAAACATTCCTGTACATAATCTTCAACGTTATATACAGGTAAAATAACAGAAATCAACATTTTTTCCTTCTCCCTTCCGAAAAGTTATTATTACCTAACTAATTAAAACTTAAATGATTTAGGAAATGATTTACACTGTTCATTTCTAATACTTATTTTTAGTCTTTATCCAAGTTCTATTACTTAATCCTTATATTATTTTTGCTAACTATATTAAGATAATCAGTTATTGCTTCAAGAACTTTTAAAGTTATAAGCATTCAGTATTTTGAATTGCCTTCTTTCCACGAATTCATTATTTTTAGTTATTTTTTAAGTTATAAATTTATAGGTTTAATAAAATCAATTATATCCTTTGACATCTCTTCATTTTTCAAAGCAAATTGTATTGTAGTTTTAACAAACCCTATTTTTTCACCTACGTCATAACGTTCACCCTTAAAATCATATGCATAGACACAATCGTCAGAATTTAAATGTTCAATTGCATCTGTTAGTTGTATTTCCCCACCTGCCCCAATTTCTTGTCGTCCTAGATAATCAAAAATTTGTGGTGTCAGTACGTAGCGTCCCATTATTGCTAAATTTGAGGGCGCTGTTCCAAATTTTGGCTTCTCAACAAATTTATTAACACTAAACAGTCCTTCACTTGACTCTGCTGGATCAATAATACCGTATCTATGTGTTTCATTTTCACTTACTTGTTGTACTCCTATAATTGATTTACCTGTTATTTCATACTGGTCCATCAATTGTTTTATCGCTGGAGTGTCTGCTTGTACAATGTCATCTCCTAATAAAACAGCAAAGGGCTCATCTCCAACAAATTGCTTTGCTGTCCATATTGCATGGCCTAATCCATTTTGCTCTTTTTGTCTTACGTAAAACATGTTTGCTAAGTTACTTGAATATCGAACTGCTTCAAGCAACTCTGTTTTACCTTTTTCTTTCAGAGACATTTCCAATTCTTTTTGATTATCAAAATGATCTTCGATTGCTCTTTTATGCTTACCTGTAACTATAATGATATCTTCAATGCCTGCTTCCACTGCTTCTTCTACTATATATTGGATAGTAGGCTTATCTAGAATAGGTAACATTTCTTTAGGCATAGCTTTAGTTGCTGGTAAGAATCTTGTACCTAGGCCTGCCGCTGGTATTATAGCCTTTTTAATTTTCATAATTTATATCCTCCCTTTAATGTTTCAAATCACTGATAAAAATTCCCATACTTTTATCAATAGATTTTAGAATAATAATAAATAAAGCATTCTTAAATAGCATGTCAGTATAAAATCACAGTTATTTTAGTATAACAAAATTTAATCGAAAAAACATAGAGATATTTAATACATTTTAAATATGTTTTAATAATAAAATAATATAAAGGTGTATGCTATATGCGTTACTCCTTTATATTATCCAATAAATCTCATTTTTAGTTATAATGCATTTCTTTATATTTTTTACATCACCTTTAGTTTAATGTAACTTTTTGTTCTTCAATTTTTTCATTCATCAAGCCGTCCCAAATTTGAACTGTCCCATCTTGCTCTACAATAAAAGTATATGACCCGTGTCCACTTTTATTATTTGCTGCTATTCTCCATATGCCATCATCTTGTGCTGAAAATTCTGGTTGTTGAAATTTGATTAGGGAAGCATCTCCGCCCTCAGTTTGATTAACACCTGCTATGACATAATCAAATACATTATCTCTATTAACTTTTAAGTTAGAAAATTCATTTTTATGTGTTGTTCTTTCTGAACCACCTTCATGAACTTTAACAATTTCACTACTATTTATATTATACACAATCTATTTTTTAGTTTTATTTGTGATACGCTTCACAAAAACATAACAGCAATTCTCATAAACCTCATATGTTCTGATACGTTCAAAATCCCTTTATGAAGCGGCTGAAAAAACCGCATCACTTATGATACGCTTCTGCTTATCAGTTAGTGATGAGGTTTTTTAATATATAAATTAGCTTGATATTTCTCAGTCTAAATCATAATAATCATGAATAATAAAATAAATATATTCACGCTTTTCATACTAGATAGAATGGTTGAGTATTATGTAAAAGATAAAATTCTTCATTCATATTTACTAATTAATTTAGCAAGAATTTATTAGTAAATATTTCTTAATTCTTCCTTAACTAATAAAATTAAGAGTGTATCCATAGAATTGGATATACTCTTAACAAAGCAATTTATATTTAAATAGATGATTTGAACAATACTTTCCACTCTTCTTCTAAATCCTTGTCTAACTTTTTCAAATTACTACTATCTTTATAAAGATTTACAGTTTCTTTAAAAGCACACATACCAAATCTTGTCCAACCTACTAAATTCATCCTAGATAACATTAAAACTAAATTGTAACCTCCACCTGATTTAGTAAATGCATCAATTCCATCAACCATACATAAAGTGCCATGTCCTACCAGTAATAATCTATCTATCTCTCTACTTTTATTGATTACAAAAACATCTTTTAATTGTTTTTTATGATAATAAACTTGCTTTATAGTCCAAAATAATCGTATTATCATTTCGTTTAAAACTACTGGAATCGCTAAAGTCGCTCCAAACCTCGCATCATAGCCATTAACATAGACTTGTTCTGTTATCTTTGCGAATGTAGTAGGTATGTCATTTTTGCCATTTGGAACATTGCTTGCCATTAACTGTGTTAAACCATAAAATGGCATAGGTATCCCTGCGCCCGTTTTACCTTCATGCCCTCTAGTACCGCTCGAACCGACTAAATCTGACATTAAGTGGCCAAACCAATTCATTACACCACATAATATTTTAGCTACAAAAGTGTGGCCTTGAAGCTCAAAATTTTTCTTACCACCCTTTTCTTCAAGTTTCGGCGTTATATGAGATTGTATTTTTCCTTTGTCGATAACTGTAGTTGTATGCCTAAATTGATCTAGTATAGAAAAAAATAGTCCAAAAATATCTGGCATGTGACCTAAAGATTTTAAATGATGATTACGGGGAAGCATATTTAATTCAGAATTAGATATATTTAAATCTTTAGCATATCTTGCATCATAAGGAACTTTAAATCTTTTTTCTAGATAACCTATTGCACCAGCTATATTATCAAATTTTTTGTTTTTATTTGCTAAAAGCTGGTCTTGCTTTTTATCATATTCATACACAAATGATGCAAACTTAAAAACTATTTTGTCATAAGCTTCTCCTATTTTTTTATTCAATTTAGAGTCAGACATACTTTTAACTTTATCTTTATTAATGTCAACTTCTTTTTTTAATTTCTCCTTAATTTCTTCGTTAGAAAAACCTTTTTCTTTCAATGAACTTCTTAAATTTTCATGGCGCTTTTTATTATTCAATGTTGCTCTCATTTTCTTAGAGTCTAGAGGTTCACCAATAAAAAATACATCGATTAAACCACTAAGAATACCTGAAAGTGAAGCAACTAAATAATCGTATTTATCTAGTTGCAGTGGAGCTAGGTTATACTCACTTTTCATTCTATCTACTATTTCTTGTTGTTCACTCTCAGTTAGTAGTTCTTTAAAAGGGTCATTATCTATGTTTACACCAAAATTTTCAGCATATTCAAAGTTATTATTAACAAAAGAATTCCAATCATCGACATAATTAACTACGTTTATGTCATCAAACTCTTCAATTAATTTTTCGATTCGGCTATTTTCTTCATTAGTTAAACTCATTGCCTGATTTATGTCAGTATAATTTAAATCAATTTCTGATTCTTGATCTATATTTTCAGCCATTTTCAATAATGCATCTATATTTTCAGAATTATTTTCATTGATATTATTTAAATTATTAAGCTTATCCCCTATTTCAATTATTCGGTTTTTTACATCGTCTTGTTGATTCTTTTGATTTTTTAATAAATTAGCATATAAATTTAAGTTTTCTTCACTTAATTTGTTTTTTGTCATTTTAATTACCTTCTTATATTTGAAAACAAATTTTTGGCAGTTGATTTTACTGTTGCAGAAGCATTGTCTGTCAGATTAAAATAACCTAATTCTGATAATGAACCCAACAATTCTTCAGCATTAGTTCTCGAAATATTATATTTTAATCTTAATACTCCATCTTCTTCACTATAACACTCTAGTATCTTGTTTCTATATACTAACTTATCCTCATTATTTGTTAGTTCATATAATTTATCTTTTTTTAATAACTGTGGTACTTTAGTTAGTACACTTTCAGATTCGTAATGATCTACTCTATTAGCAACTTCCTCAGATCCCTTAGTAATACTTTTAAGAATTTTCCCTAATTTTTCTATTTTTATTGAATTTTCTTCACCATTTTTTATTTCATTAATTAATTTAGTTGAAATAGTATTTACATCTTCTATTAAATACTGAAGACTTTTTTGGTTATTTTTAATTATTTCCTGAAGCATTAGTTCTCGATGTTTATTATTTTTTTCATCATTTAACCCTGTTATTTTTTTCATACCTTGATAAGAAGTAATGCCCAGTAATGCTAATACACCAACCCCAGTGAACATGCTTGAAAATCCTAATATCCCTCCCATACCTATAGTTGCAAGACCGGATGTCATACCAATTGCACTAACTCCAGCAGTACCTGATAAATACAAAGCTGCCATAGGTATTCCAACAGAAGCAGCTTTAGAAGAAATATCTTTCAAAGTTTTTTTTATATCACTGTCATTTAGTCTTTCCTCTAAAATTGATTGATTATACTTATATGTATCTAAAAATACATGCAATTCTTTTGAATTAATATCAAATTCTTCAGCCACAGTTAATATAAATTTATCTTGAATTAATTCAGATTCTTCATGTTCTATTGCATATAAAGCAACTAAATCTTTCAGTAAAGATAATTTAACTATTTCGAAATCAACAATTACACACCTCTCACTTAATTGTTCTATTAATTCAAATGTATCTTCAATCATATTTACATCCGACATATAACTACGTAGTTCTACTCTATGTTCACTATCCATATTCATTTTAACTATAAAAGAAACAATATCTGCATATTCGCGGGAATCTATAATATTATCGTTGGAATATGCATAATTACAAAGAATTTTAACATAAATTTTTTTTATTTCTTCATCTAAGTCTTCTAAGGGTATAATTTGCTTTGTTTCAACAAAATCATTTTCTTCATTCAATTCGATAATTTGATTTATAAATTCTTCAAATAAATCAGCATTTATATAACTACTTAACATTTCTGAAATACTATAATAAGTTCCATTCTTAAATTTTATAATATTATACTCTAAGTTTTTCTCTTTTTTCACTCTGTTTTGAGTAGTAATTTCTTCAACGTCTTTAAAATAAAATTCATATGGCTGTTCCATCAATTCCTTTATTACTATTTTTTCACCACTTACATATATACCTTCTTTACCTGATCCCGTTAAGGATGTATCAATAATTCCAATATAGTATTCTTTTTCAATTAATCCTTTTGTTCCTTTAACAGCATTAATCAACACTTTTTCCGGGATATCTGGTGATATATGAACTTTAGAAGAACCGTTTCTTGCCCCTTTGATATTATTTATTAAATTTTCTTTTATAAAATCTGTATATTCCATTTTACTACCATCCTTTTATATTTATATATATTTATTTTTTAGTTTAGCATAACTATATGAATTGCCACTATAAAATTATATATTTATAACCGAATTTTAAAAATTTTACTTGTTTTCTCATTTTTTCAAGTTAGAACAAAGTTTCCCTACATTAGTATTGATTCTAGTTTATAATATATTTAAAGTAAATATAACCAGAAAAGACGGTTTGAAAGGACTATCACTTTGAATTTTGAAAAATACAAATATTTTACAGG
>NZ_RXWZ01000219.1:2078-10232 GCF_003970575.1 Mammaliicoccus fleurettii | reverse complement strand
TATTATATATTTACCCTTCTATTCGTGATTTGATTTAAAATATAAATTTTTGCATATTATACATCATATACGATTATACAAGTAAAATTCAACAATTTAAATGAATTATGTGTATCGATTAACGAGTGTTGAATGTAAATTTGTTGTAAATTATGTAGAAATGGTGTAAATTATAGTGAAGAATGTGAGGTGAAACAAATGGCAAAAGTACTAGAAAAAGATTTAAGTAGCATTGGTGAACAAATTAAATTAAATAGAGAGAATTCGTTTGATGTAATTAAACCACAAACAATAAATGTACTTGGTTTGCCATTTGCAAACCTTACAAAGTACGAGATGGTCGAACGAATTAAATATTTTGTTAACCAAGAAACAAATGATAATTTATTTGTTGTTACTGCGAATCCAGAAATTGCTCATTACGCTTATAACAATAACCATTACCAAAGACGAATTAAACATGCGGATTACATTGTACCAGATGGTATCGGTATTGTTAAAGCAGCTAAATATTTGAATACACCTTTGAAAGAACGTATTCCAGGTATCGAGTTAATGGAAGAAATGTTAAATATCGCGAATGCTAGCAGCAAGAGAGTGTTCTTACTGGGATCTTCTAAAGAAGGCGTTAAAGCTACTAGAAAAATTTTAGAAGAACAATATCCTAATATAACCTTTGATCATAAGCATGGATATAAACATGTACTTGATTATAAAGTTACTAAGAAAATTAAGAAATTCGAACCTGATTTTATTTTTGCAGCAATGGGCTTTCCTAAACAAGAAGATTGGATATACTACAATCGTCATCATTTTAAACATACAGTAATGATGGGTGTAGGTGGGTCATTCGATGTTATAAGTGGTAATGTCAAACGTGCACCTAACATGTTTATTAAACTCAATTTAGAATGGTTATATAGAATTATAACTGACTTAAAACGTGTGAACCGTGCTCTTAAGATTCCATTGTTCTTAAAAGAAGTACAATTTCAAAAATCAAGTACACCTAAAAAGAATAAATATGAATATATGAAATATAAATAAATTTTAATAGAACAACTTGTTGTTGTGAGCTGATGCTTATCATGACAAGTTGTTTTTTTGCTTTTTATTAATCAATATTGTTAACTGAATGATATAATATAGTTAACAATACGAGAAGGTGTTCAGTTTATGAAAATTTTGGATCTAATTAAAGAACAAGTTTATTTAAAACAAGAAGTCAAAGCAATTTACATAGAAAACCAATCGATATCATTTCGTGAATTATGGAATGAATCAGAAATTTTAGCTGGAAAGTTAAAGCAATATCCTGAAAATATAATGGTAGGTATTGCAATAAAGCATCCAATTCAATTTATGAAATGGTATATTGCTACTTTGATGAATAATCAAATTCCATGTGTATTTGATGTAAATTTAACAGATGAAAAAATAAAACATTTGATAGATATATATTATATTGATGTATTCATAGCAGATTCTAATACAATAAGTTATTTCAATCATTCTAATCATAACAACATATCAAACGACACTTTGCATATTGGATTTACTTCAGGTACAACTGGTACTCCTAAAGCATACATGCGCAATAATGATTCGTGGGTTAAGTCATTTAAATACAATGAGAAGTTAATGCAAGACAATACTCAAGTTATAGTAGCTCCTGGCCCTCATGCCCATTCATTGTCATTATATGCCATGGTTTATGCTTTATGTACCGGTAGAGGGTTCATTGGTCAATGTAAATTTAATGCACAATCTTTAGAAAAAGTAATGAATAAAATTAAAGAGCAAAAAACGATGTTTATTGTGCCAACGATGTTACACAGTTTACTTAATTATAAAGTTAACTTAGAGAAGGTTAATAGTGTCTTTTCATCGGGAGCCAAATTATCCAATACGATATTTCAAACTTTCAAAAAAGAATATCCACAAATAGATGTCATTGAATTTTTTGGCAGCTCAGAAGCTAGTTTTATTAGCTATAATATTAATGGGAATGCATCTATTGAATCAGTAGGTAAGTTGTTTCCGAGTGTTAAAGTTAAATTTACAAACCAAGATAAAGACAAAGTTGGTATCTTGTATGTAAAAAGTGACATGACTTTTAGTGGTTATTTAAATGATGAGAAATTTGAAGAATGGATTAAAATTGGTGATTGGGCATCCATTTCAGAACAAAATGAATTGTTTTTATATGGAAGGGAAAGTGATCGGCTAATTATTGGAGGGAAAAATATTTATCCTGAAAGTATAGAGCAAAACCTCTTAAACTCAAAAGAAATCGATGAAGCAATTATTATTAGTGAAAAACATAATAAGTTTGGAGAAATAGCTGTTTTAATATATAAAGGACAAGAAAAAATATCTTATTTGAAAGTTAAAGAATTGCTATTAGAATGTGGCTTAAGTCGATATGAAATACCATCTAAATTAATAAAAGTTAACAAAATGATATATACAACTAGTGGAAAGATAGCTAGACATAAGATGAAAATATTATACGACATAGGAGGAGAAGAATGGAACCAGTTATTGTAGCTGCGAAAAGGACACCTTTTGGTAAATATGGTGGTGTATTTAAACATTTAGAACCTGAAATATTATTGAAACCTTTATATGAATATTTATTAAACGAACATAGTAAAGCGATTGAAGATGTATCAGAAGTCGTCTTAGGTAATGTTGTAGGTAATGGAGGGAATATCTCTAGAAAATCATTGTTGGAAGCAAAATTGCCACAACATATACCAGGTGTAACTATAGATAGACAGTGCGGATCAGGAATAGAAGCTGTTACATATGCATGTCGAATGATACAAGCAAATGCTGGGGATATTTATATTGCTGGTGGTGTAGAAAGTACGAGTAGGGCACCTTGGAAAATAAAAAGACCACAATCAGTTTATGAATCCGATGTTCCAAATATTTTTGAAAGAGCTTCATTTGCACCTGATGGAGAAGACCCATCTATGATTGAAGCGGCAGAAAATGTTGCTCAAGTTTACCAAGTAACTAGAGAAGCACAAGATGATTTTGCATATAATAGTCATCAAAAGACAATTTCTGCATTAGAAAAAGGACATATATCCCATGAAATATTACCTATTAAAGTGCGAAATGAATGGGTTGATCGTGACGAAAGTATAAAGCCAAAATTGACTTTGAAAACCTTATCTCGATTGAAACCGTTAATTAAGAGTGGGACTGTAACCGTTGGTAATAGTTGTATGAAAAATGATGGAGCAGTATTACTTTTAGTTATGAGTAAAGAAAAAGCAATTTCATTAGGCTACGAGGAAGGATTAGAATTTGTAGACAGCGTTGTAAAAGGTGTAAATCCAAAAGTATTAGGTATCGGTCCAGTACCTGCAATGGAATCTTTACTAAAGAAACAAAATTTAGATATAGATGCAATTGATGGTATAGAATTTAATGAAGCATTTAGTTCTCAAGTATTAGCATCTAAAGAAATGTTAAATATACCTGATTATAAATTTAATATTTATGGAGGTGCATTAGCCAACGGACATCCGTATAGTGCAAGTGGAGCTCAACTTGTAACACGATTATTTCATATGAAGCATATCAATACTTCTATAGCTACAATGGGAATAGGAGGAGGTATGGGACATGCAGCATTATTCAAAAGATGGAACAGAAATAATTGATATAGTATTTAGTACAGAAGATATAAATGCATATAAATTACTTATACAAAATAATGACCGTAAAGAGACCGTACCAGTATTGTACTTAGCGAGTATTTGGCCAAAATTTCAAATGTTTGAGCAATTTTTGGAAACAGAAATATACTTAAGAGAAACGAGTATTAATAAGTATAAAGACTTAATTGTAGATACATGGTATGAAGCGGTCTTAACTAAAGAAAAAAGAACTCATGTAAAATCTTATACAATCTATCAATTTAGCTTAAAGATAAAAAAAGAAGAAGAAACATATGTAACAATCAATCAAACATTTATAGAGAAGTGAGGAGCAATATGAAATATGATTTAGAAATAGTTCAAGCTTACTTAAAACTTATCAATGACGCTAATCCTATACATGATGAAATTGTTCCAGGACAGTTAGTTTGTGAATGGCTACTAAATGACGTGGTCTGGTATAAATATAAAGTTCAATATAAAAATCCAATTAAGATAAATGAACCTTTAATAAAAGAAATAATTAAAAATAAGATAGTATGTATGAATGAAGATGGAACAGTAAAGATAGTGGTGAGTAAAATAGAATAAAAATAGGCTGAGACATAAATTTGTCTCAGCCTATTTTTACTTTGGATATTATATTTAATTACTTAATATAAAAACGAGTAGAATCTAATTCATCTTTAAAAGCTTTTTTGTCTTTAGCGGATTTCTTGTTGAACTCTTTTAAGAATGATTGATATTTAGGTAATACTTCTTCATTAGAGCCAAATTCTTTTAACTTCCCGCCTTCAATCCAAGCGATTTTTGTACAAAAATCTTTAACTTGTCCAATATTATGACTAACGAAGAAAATTGTCTTTCCTGCTTCTTTAAATTCATTCATTTTATCTAAACTTTTTTTAGTGAAAGTTTGATCACCAACAGACAAGGCTTCATCTATAACTAAAATGTCAGGATTAACTGTAACATTAATCGCAAAACCTAATTTAGATTTCATACCACTTGAATATTTTTTAACTGGTTGATAGATAAATTCGCCTAACTCTGAGAATTCAATAATTTCAGGAGTTAGTTCTTTAATTTGTTTCTTAGTAAAGCCAAGTAAGAGCATTTTATATTCGATATTATCTACACCATTTAATTGCGTGTTTAAGCCTGAATTAATTGCTATAACATTCACATCACCATGACGTTCAATATCACCACCAGTGGGTTGTAAAGAGCCACCTATGATATTACTCAATGTTGATTTACCAGAACCATTAATGCCTACTAAACCTATAATATCTCCTTCATAAGCAGTGAAAGTAATATCCTGTAGTGCAAAAAATCTTTTAGATTGATGTTTTGGTAAGAACACATCTTTCAATCTCTCTTTATTACTTCTAAAAATTTTATATTCTTTTGTTAGATTATTAATGATAACTGATTCTTTCATATGTACTTCATTCCTTATAATTATTAACAATTCTATTATGCATTATTTTAAGAGTTTAGTAAATTTATTGTAAATTTTGTTGGAATCATGTAAATTATATATGTTCTGTAATTATATGATTAACCTAAAGATAAATATATCATCTATTAGTAATTGATGCTATATTATTGATTAAGTAATAAATGTCTAAGCGAGAGAGTGATATTCATGAATGCTGTATTTACTGTGATAAAAGAGCATGTTAAAAACTTTTATCTAATACAAAGATTAGCGATGTTCCAATTAAAAATTTCAAATCATGACAACTATCTTGGTTTAGCTTGGGAAATTATAAATCCTATGCTTCAAATCTTTGTTTATTGGTTTGCGTTTGGATTTGGGATACGACAAAATGCACCAATTGATGGTGTGCCATTTATTTTATATTTATTAGTCGGTATAAGTATGTGGTTCTTCGTAAACCAAGGTGTATTAGAAGGTACTAAATCTATATCAACTAAATTTAATCAAGTAGCGAAAATGAACTTTCCATTATCTGCCATACCTGCTTATATTTTAACAAGTAAATTTTATAGTCATCTTATTCTAGTTTTAGCTATTGTTTTAATTTGTATTCCAACAGGTATCTTACCATCGATTTATATTTTACAATTGTTTATATATATGCCTTTAGTATATGCATTTGCATTCTCAGTATCAATGTTTACATCAACATTAGGTGTGCTTATACGTGATACTCAAATGGCTATGCAAGCTATTCTAAGAATGTTGTTTTATATGTCTCCGATTTTATGGATACCAGAAAAAGGTTCTATTATAGAATTGATCATGAAATTAAACCCTGTATTTTTCTTTGCGGAAGGATATAGAGCGGCAATCCTTTATGATAATTGGTACATAATCGACCATTGGCAATTGGCGCTGTATAATATATGCGTAACAGCATTATTCTTTGTTGTCGGTTCTATATTACATGTTAAATTTAGACAAAGATTTGCTGACTTTATTTAAAATAATAATCAATAAAAAAGGATTGCTCGTATGAGTAATCCTTGTTTTATAAAAAGAACTTAATTCATGTTAGGAAGTGTCAAAGTGATTAGAAATGTGATTAAACAAGTTTATCTTTCTTTATTATTCATATTTAATAAATTTTTCAAACACAATATAAAAAGTCGAAATGTTGTTGTATTTATGACTTTTAAAGAAGATGTATTACCAATTATTGAAGAACTTAAAAGAGAAGGCTACTGTATCACAATCATTGCACACCCAAAATTGCTTGAATTTGCTAACAGTTTAGAAGTTGATAAAGTGATAAATTTAAAAAATAAATATGTAGTCCAGCAACTTAAAGCAATTAAAAAAAGTAAAACAATTATTATTGATACATATTATTTATTACTTGGCAGTATTAGTAAATCAAGAGAACAATCTGTCATTCAAACTTGGCATGCTGCAGGTGCATTGAAGAACTTTGGACTTGAAGATAATAGTATAAACAAAAGCAATAAACAGCTTATAAAAAATTATTTATCTGTTTATCATTTTACAGATTACTATCTTGTTAGTTCAGATATAATGAAAGATGTTTTTATAAATAGTTTAGATGCTAAAGAAGAACAAATGTTACCGTTTGGATTACCGAGATTAGATCAATATAAAAATAAACATACATATAATGATCATTCAAAAAAAATCGCTCTATATGTTCCGACATATAGAGATTATACGAATGAGATACAAACAATTGATAAAGAAGTATTTGAAAAAATGTGTCCTGATTATGAACTCATAACTAAGTTACACCCGAGCATTACGAGTTATGATTCAGACGAAAGAAATATTCAAGAATTAGTTGAAATAGCAGATGTTATTATTACAGATTATAGTTCGCTAAGTATAGAAGCTTCATTGATAAACAAACCTATAATATTTTATTGTTATGATGAAGAACAATATGATGAAATGAGAGGGTTAAATAAATATTATTATGAAATGACTAAAGAAAATAAAGCATATAATTTAGAAATGCTTTATAAACTAGTTAATCGATGTAAAGTGAATGAAGCAATTAAGCCAATGTGGCATCAATATACTCATTTTGATGCGACGAAAAAACTAATTGATTTTATAAAAAAAGGAGTCTAAACCTATGGAAGTAAGTGTCATTATACCAATTTATAACGCTGAAAAAACAATAGAAGAAACGATTCGCTCTATTAAAAGTAACTATGAACATGAAATAATTTGTATTAATGATGGTTCCAAAGATTATAGTGCAGATGTTATTAGTAAAATAAACAATCCCAACATTGTTCTATTAAACAGAGAGAATAAAGGGGCAGCAGCAACAAGAAACGAAGGTATAAGTATTGCTAAAGGTAAATACATTATGTTCTGTGACGCTGATGATAAGTTAGGCGAGGGAATAATCGATAAAATGGTTAAAGCTATAAAAGAAAACGGCACAGATATTGTTGTTGGTAAAGTATCACATTTAATTGGAGAAGAAATAAGACCAATTAAAACTTACAATGATTTAAAAGCTATCGAGCATACAACATTAAATCGTACACCTGAAATCATTCAGTCAATTGGACCATATGGGAAGCTATATAAGAGTGAAATCATACGTGATATAAGGTTTGATGAAGATATAACATTTTGTGAAGAACACACTTTTAACTTAAAAGCTTGGTCGAACAGTAAAATCACAATAATAGATGATCTAGCATATTTATATAATATTGGAATTGAAGATTCTATTGTAGCATCTAGTTATAAACATATTGAAAAGTATTTAAATGATGCTACAGAAGTAAGAAAAAGATCCTTAGTTATTTTAGATGAACTAAAAGAAAAAGTAAGTAATTATTACAGTTATAGAATGGACTATTTAATCATTTATTTCTTAATCCGTAACAATTTTATGAAGGTAGAAAATTTAGATGATTTAATAAACCCAGCTACCAAATATTTAAAAGGCATAGAAAAGATTGAGACAGATAGTGTGAAAGAATTGAAAGAGCT
>NZ_RXWZ01000219.1:0-2068 GCF_003970575.1 Mammaliicoccus fleurettii | reverse complement strand
CAGGTGCACAATATGAAAAGTATGTAGAAGTATCTAAAGAATTGAAATTAGAGTTTAATAAAAAGACATATAGAAATTATCAAATGAAACTTTTAAAACTCAAAACAAAAATGAATTTAAGAAGTATAAAAAATAAAAGTAAGAAAATATCTCATTAGAAAAAAGAGGGTGGCTCGAACAATTAATTTGTCTGAGCTACTCTCTTTTTTAAATAAAATAAATATCTATGTTAATTCACCTATTTTTGTTTCAATTGTTGTCCCAGTATATTAGTGAATATATGTTGTGCCATCTTCTCAGTTTCTTGATTGTATGGTTCTGGTAATTTATTGCTTGCTATAGATACGATATAGCGATCATTAGAATATGTAACGATATCATTTTTATAAAAAATACCTCTATATCTTTGATAGTTTAAATAGTTGTAAAAGCCGTATCTATAAGTACCTGGGTATAAATTTAAATCTCCTGTTGAAAGTAAGTTTACTGTAGATGAATGAGATAGGATACTATCAGATTTAAATTTCTTTAAGAGTTTAGCCATATCATCTGTAGAAATATAAATATTACCTGCACCATCATACTTATCTAAGTTCATAGGTGGTACGTAAATATTTTGGTTATGGATAGATTTATATCCTTTAGCCATATATTTCTTATGTTCAACTGAATCATAACGTGATGTATATTTTAAATGGGCTTTGTTAAGTATTAGTTCATTGATATTTTCTTCAAATGTTTTATTAGTTGCGACTTCAATGATTTTAGCTAGGGTTATATAGTTTGCATCATTATAGTTAAATTGATGATACTGTGCAGGTAATACACCTTGTGATTTAATACTTGCTATAGCTCCGTCTAAGTTATGCATATTAGGATTTAAATTTATTTTGGCTAATCCACTTCGATGCAACATTAAATCTTTAATACTAATGGGATATTTATTTTGGAAGTTTGGTATATATTTGTTCACATTATCGTTTATATTGATTGTGCCTTTTTCTTCTAACTGGCGTAACATTAATCCGGTTATGAATTTATTGGCGGACCCGATTAAGTACATAGACTTAGAATCATTTTTTATACTATTTTCAAAATCTCTATAACCATATGCATCACTCATCATGAGTTTATTATCTTTATATATTGTGATATTTCCATTGAAATTTGATGTAGTCAAATAATCATTAACGTCTTTAAATTCAATGAAAGTTTCCTTATCAGAGTTAGCAACATTTTTATGATTTTTACTTTGATGAGAGGATGTTGTCTCTGATGTAAAAGCATCCTTTTTTTTATTAAAATCTTTAAATTGGTTAATAAACAGTATAATGATTAATCCCACAATAATACATAGGGAAAATTTGTATAAATTTTTCATGTATCTCTCCTAATGTTTTTAACATTATATTACCATAATTACTAAATTTTAACATTTATAACCATAAAAAAAGAACACAATTAAGTGTTCTATTCGGTACCATATAATTCTTTTTTAATTTGAGTTGTTGAAATACCTTCAGTTCTTTTAAGGTATATGACTTCACATTCATCTTTTAAGAAGTCAAATTCACCTTCCCAATCATGACCCATTAAGAATGTATCTACGTTATAGTTTTTAACGTCATCTGTTTTTTGTTCCCAATTATTCTCGGGAATTACAAGGTCTACATATCTTATTGACTCAAGCATCATTTTTCTTTGTTCATAATTATAGTATGATTTTTTGTTTTTAAGTTTATTAAATTCATCAGTCGATAATGCAACAATTAGATAGTCCCCATATTGTTTAGCTCTTCTTAAAAGTTCAATATGGCCATAATGTAGTAAATCATATGTTCCATAAGTAATTACTCTTTGCATTTTTTTCACCTCATTATTTTATATATCAAGCTTAATATATATGTATACCAATGTAAACTATTTGTCTACTTTGTAAATTTTATATTAAGGTATTTTAGGTTGTTATTTCATCAAAATAACCATTTTACAATTCTGAAAATGGTTATAATGTATATTTATTACTTATTAGTATATTATACTAGAATATGTTGAGTTTGAGTAAAAT
>NZ_RXWZ01000218.1 GCF_003970575.1 Mammaliicoccus fleurettii | reverse complement strand
ATAAAAGACTTACCTAATAGAATAAATTTATTAATAAAAGTTATAGAACAGTACAATGATAAAATGAAAGCAGTGTTGCCAGATGAAATGGCTGAAACAATCAATAAAGAACTGCAAAATTTTGTAGCTACATTGAGAGATTCCATCACTCATTATTTTAGTGTACAAAATATAACAGAAGTTGTTTCTTCATTACCTGGATTTATCATCAGTCTTGTTGTTTTTCTAGTAGCATTATTTTTATTTATGTTAGAAATACCTAATATTCATCGTTTCATAAAAAAACATTTATATCCTGCAACATACCGAGAAGTGTATAAAATATATAACAAAATTGGACATTCTATAATTGGAATGCTTACAGCAACAATTGTCTTAAGCTTTATTACATGGGTATTTACATACTTTGGCCTTCTCATTATCGGCGTAGAATCTGCCTTTATTATTAGCCTATTCATTTGGTTTGTTGACCTATTACCAATTATCGGTGCAACAGGATTAACAATCCCATGGGCAATTTATGCTTATATTATTGGAGACCCAACTTTAGGTATCCAACTCATAATATTATCAATTGTTTTATTAGTACAAAGAAAGATATTAGAACCTAAAATCTTTGGTACAGGCGTTGGTTTAACACCATTGCCCACTTTAATTTCAATGTTTATTGGATTAAAATTACTTGGTTTCATAGGATTCTTTATAGGACCACTTGTTTTAATTGTAATCAAAACGATTCTAGAATCAGGTATTATCAAAACAGACTTTAAAATATAGAAAAATGAGCTTAGGACATAAATGTCCTAGAATTCTATTAAGAGCAGAAATTCATTATTAAAATTGAATATCTGCTTTTATTTTTTTAAAAATCATTCACGCTACTTCCGACTTGTGTAAATATAGCTAGCCTTGCTTACACTTCTTTAGACTTGTGTAAATATAGATACCCTTACTTACATGGACCGTCTACACTTAATTGGACAACTTCTTTAAAGAGAAGTATTGTTAAAATTAAGAAAGTAGGTGGTCTTTTTATGAGAAGAGAGC
>NZ_RXWZ01000217.1 GCF_003970575.1 Mammaliicoccus fleurettii | reverse complement strand
CTCTATATTCTATAGGATTAGACTATAATATTCAAAAATAAAAATGTTACATTTTAATTACTATTATATTTCAAAAAAAAAAGCAAACATTCTATGAAAGTATGTTTGCTTATTTATAAGGTGTGTAATCCATAAATATAAATGACATTGCTGCTGATCTATTTTTATAGTTGTAATGACTAAGATTAATTGTTCCCTCTTCTTCGCCGTTTCTATAATTCATAAATCTATTCACGTTATTAATCATAACAAAGTCAGCATTATCTCTTATATTATTCAATTCATTATTTCGTGCAAAAAAATGTTCTAAATTTAGATGTTCGTAATCCATATGATGAGCCTCCTAATCTTTGCCCCCAATAAAACATATGTCCATATATATCCAAATATACACGTTTATAGGGTAATTGTAAATCTTTTAAATCTTTATTTCTTACCTATTTTTTTAATGAATTCTTCACTTTAATGTGCATTTTTTATGATATTAATTATATCTTTTTCAACTATTGCTAATTTACTTTAATTATTTCACTAATTACAAATTTTAAAGCTATTTTATTTTAATTTACAATACTTTTATCCGGAAATAAATCTGTGTGCATGCCCACTGCAAAGGACAACATGGAAGATTATAACTTTAACTCTTATTACTTAAAATACGAAAAAATGATTCATCATTTACTACACCGTTACAATATAAAATATTGCTATGATGATTATTTCCAACTCTTACTTATAAAGCTATGGGATTTATTAAAAACG
>NZ_RXWZ01000216.1 GCF_003970575.1 Mammaliicoccus fleurettii | reverse complement strand
TCATTCCCCATACTGATTCCATAGGTCCATTATCAATACAACAGCCTACACGTGACATACTTTGAATCATTTTATGCTTTTTTAATTTTGTTTTGAAACTTCTAGAAGTATATTGAAACCCTCTATCGCTATGAAATATAATACCCTTGGTATTTTTTACTTGTTTAACTGCTTTTTCAAGCGTATTAAATACTAATTGGTTATTATTTGAACTACTCAATTCATAGCTTAAAATTGTTTTACTACCTAAATCATAAATCGCACTTAAGTATATTTTATTACCATTTTTTAATTTGAATTCAGTCACATCTGTTAACCATTTCTTATTTTTCTTACTTTCATTAAATGATCTATTTAGAATATTTTGCGCAGTTACTTCAGGAGTAAAAAGCTTATATCGCTTAGCTTTGCGACGTATAATAGCTTTTAATTTTAATTGTTTCATTAGCCTATAAACACGCTTATGATTTACACGTTTATTTAATTTAAGACGGATATAGATATAAATGCGTCTATAACCATAAATACCTTGATATTG
>NZ_RXWZ01000215.1:13800-15298 GCF_003970575.1 Mammaliicoccus fleurettii | reverse complement strand
AGATAAATTCCATTCGATTTGTAGTGCTTTAATGCTTATTTAGTATATTATAATAATAAATAAATAACTATACTCCATTAAAGTGTTAAATGAAAGTGTTTACATTGCTTTTATATCAATTTATTTTGAATTTTCTAAAAATTTTTACTTCTTCAAAGCGCTATCATTTTTCGTTAATTTATTTGATAAATAAAACATTTGATGTAAAATTAGATTTAGAGTTAATATATTAAAGGATGAAAAGGGGATTATTATGTTATTTGAAACGATTGAGAAATATGACTATGAACAAATTGTATTTTGTCACGATAAAAGTTCAGGATTAAAAGCGATTATTGCAATACATGATACAACATTAGGGCCAGCACTTGGTGGTTGCAGAATGTGGCCATATGAAAATGAAGAAGAAGCAATCAATGACGCATTACGCCTTTCAAGAGGTATGACATATAAAAACGCTGCTGCAGGATTAAATCTTGGTGGAGGTAAGACAGTAATCATCGGAGATCCTAAAAAAGATAAATCAGAAGCTTTATTTAGAGCTTTAGGTAGATATGTAGAAAGTTTAAATGGCAGATACATAACAGCTGAAGACGTAGGTACAACTGAAGATGATATGGATATCATTTTTGAAGAGACTGATTATGTAGTTGGTCTATCTGAAAGTCATCAATCAAGTGGTAATCCGAGTCCAAAAACATCTTTAGGTGTATTTGTTTCAATGAAACGTGCTGCTAAAGAAGCGTTTGGTACAGATGAATTAGATGGAAAAACTGTTGCAGTACAAGGTGTAGGACATGTTGCTTATGATTTATGTCGCTATTTACATGAAGCTGGTGCTAAATTAGTTGTTACAGATATTAATCAAGAAGCTATAGATAGAGTTTTAAATGATTTTAATGCTACAAGTGTAGGTATTAACGATATCTATGATGTAGATGCAGATATATTTGCACCATGTGCACTTGGTGGCGTATTAAATGATGATACAATTAATCGTTTAAAAGTTAAAGCTGTTTGTGGTAGTGCAAATAATCAATTACAAGATATTGATAAACACGGTGCTCAATTAGAAGAAAAAGGTATTGTATATGCACCAGATTTCGTAGCTAACTCTGGTGGTGTTATTAATGTAGCAGATGAATTAGATGGCTATAATGAAACACGTGCTATTTCAAATATTGAAAAAATCTATGATCAAATGGATAAAGTATTTGAAATTAGTAAAAGAGATAACATTACTACAGCTCGCGCTGCAGAAATTTTAGCAGAAGAACGTATTGATCAGTTGATGAAAGTAAGAAGTAATTTCTTAAAAACGGAAAGATCAATTATATCTAGAGGTAAAAACTAATGAAAAAAATTCTTGTACTTAATTTAGGAAGCACATCATCTAAAGTTGCAGTATTTTCTGATTATGATATGTTATTTGAAGATGTTATAAGACATAATGTCGATCAAACAAATCTTCCGTTAATTGATCAAGTCCCATTTAGAC
>NZ_RXWZ01000215.1:0-13746 GCF_003970575.1 Mammaliicoccus fleurettii | reverse complement strand
AACAACACCGCCTCTACAAGCTATAGATGCTATAGCTTGTAGAGGCGGTGTTTTAAAGCCGATAGAAGGTGGCACTTATTTAATAAATAACATAATGTATCATGATTTAAAATCATTTAAATATGGGTTTCATGCGTCTAATTTAAGTGGTGTTATAGGATATGAACTATCTCAAGAACTCAATATAGATTCTTATATTGTAGATCCTGTTGTAGTAGATGAATTAATTCCTGAAGCAAGGATAACTGGAATAAAAGGTATTGAAAGAAGAAGTATTTTCCATGCACTAAATCAGAAGTCCGTTGCTAAACAATATGCAGATGGAATTGGTAAAAATTACGAAGATATAAATGTCATCGTAGCTCATCTTGGTGGTGGTATAAGTATAGGCGCTCACAGAAAAGGTAGAGTTATTGAAGTAAATGATGGTTTATTAGGTGAAGGACCACTTAGTCCTGAAAGGGCAGGTTCTATACCAAATGATGCGCTATTAAAATGGGCGATTGACCATGACTACAACTCTATAGAAGCAAATAATGAACTGAGTAAAAATTCTGGCTTATTATCATACTTTGGTACTAATGATTGTCTTAAAGTTGAACAATTAATGGAAAATGGCGATAAAGCAGCGAAATTAGTATTAGATGCTATGTGTTACCAAATTTCGAAATCAATCGGTTCTTGTGCAGTTGTACTTGAAGGTCAAGTGGATCAAATTATTATTACAGGTGGCTTAAGTTATTCAAAATATATAATAAATAAAGTAAAACAATATGTATCTTGGCTACAAAATGTTACTATATATGAAGGTGAAAAAGAAATGCATGCCCTAAATGTTGGTGTTTTGGACCTCTTTTACGGTAAAATTAGTACCAAGTCATATGAATAAGGAGTAATACTATGTCTAAAGAATATGATTTAGTAATTCTTGGTGGAGGAACTGCAGGTTATGTATCTGCAATACGTGCTTCTCAACTTGGAAAAAAAGTAGCGATAGTAGAGAAATACAAAATTGGTGGGACATGTTTGCATAAAGGTTGCATTCCGACGAAATCGTATTTAAAAACAGCTGAAATTTTAAGATATATTAACCATTCGAATGAATATGGTATAAAAACAGCTTCAGCAGATTTTGAAATGACAGATATCGTTGCGAAAAAAGATGAAACAGTTTCAACTATGTACAGTGGTGTTCAAAGCCTGATGAAGAAATATAAAATAGATATTTATGAAGGGAATGGCACAATACTAGGACCTTCACTGTTTTCACCTCAAGCTGGAACAGTTTCCGTTGAGTTTGAAAATGGAGAATCAGAACTTCTTGTGAACAATAATGTGCTTATAGCAACTGGATCTCGACCTGTTGAATTACCATTTTTAAAATTTAATCATCATACAGTCGTTTCTAGTGACGATATGATGCAATTAGAAAGTTTACCTCATAATATTTTAATTATAGGTGGTGGTGTAATTGGTCTTGAATTTGCTTCATTATTGAATGATTTAGGAGTAGAAGTTACTGTCATTGAAGCAGGTGATTCTATCATTCCTAATGAGCAACAAGAAATTAGTAAGACAATTAAACGCTCATTTGAAGAGAATGGTATTAAAATATATGAAAAATTGCCATTGTCAGAAGAAAATATTCTTGTCCAAGATAATCATGTTGAAGTTCAGATTCAAGATAGTAACGAAACCTTTGATAAAGTATTGGTCGCTGTTGGTAGAACACCAAACACTGAAGAGCTTAGCTTAAACAATACTAAAATAAAAACTGATGATAAAGGCTATATAATTACGAATGATGTTTATCAAACTGATGATAAACATATTTATGCTGTTGGAGATGTAATTGGTAATTACCAATTAGCCCACGTTGCAACAAAAGAAGGGACAATTGCGATTGAACATATGTTCGATCAAAATCCAATTTTGTTAGACTATTTAACAATACCTAGATGTATTTATACAAATCCAGAGGTGGCTTCAATTGGCATGACTGAACAAGATGCTAAAAATGAAAACATTTCTTTTAAAAAATTTAAAGTGCCATTTAAAGCTATTGGCAAATCTGTAATTGAGAACAATGGATTAGGTGAATGTATTTTAATTAAAGATATTGAAAATGAAAAAGTGCTCGGTATTCATATGATTGGTGCTAAAGTAACAGAATTGATTAATGAAGCAGCTCTATTTACATTTATGAATGGCTCAACTGAAGAATTAGCAACTACTGTACATGCACATCCATCTATAGGAGAAGTGCTTATGGAATTAGGACTAAAATCTGAGAATCGTGCTATTCACGTCTAAAGAGGAGAGATTAGATGTTAGATTATAAGACTGTCGGATTAACGCATGAAGACTTAAAAGAAATTTATAAATGGATGTTATTAGGAAGAAAAATTGACGAAAGAATGTGGTTACTAAACCGTGCGGGTAAATTGCCATTCGTCATTAGTTGCCAAGGTCAAGAAGCAACTCAAATTGGTACATATTTTGCTTTGAAAGATGAAGATGTATTAGCACCTTACTATAGAGATTTAGCTCTAGTAACTGCGCGTGGTATTTCAGCTGAAGAATCTATGTTAGCTGCATTTGCAAAACAAGGTGATACGTCAAGTGGTGGTAAGCAAATGCCTTCACACTTCAGTAAAAAAGATTTAAATATCCTAACACAAGGATCATGTGTTACTACACAAGTGCTGCATGCAGTTGGAGCAAGTTTGTCATTAAAAATGGATGGCAAAAAAAGTATTGCTCTTGCGACTCTTGGTGAAGGTAGTACGAGTCAAGGTGATTTTCATGAAGCTATGAATTTTGCAGGTGTCCATAAATTACCTTATATTTGTATCATTGAAAATAATAAATACGCTATCTCAGTACCAAGTCACTTGCAATATGCGACAGATGACCTGTCGTCAAGAGCAGCAGGTTATGGTGCTTTTGGAGAACAAGTTGATGGTAATGACCCAATAGCTGTTTATGAAGCTGTTAAGCGTGCAAGAGAGCGTGCAATAAATGGTGAAGGACCAACCTTGATTGAAGCTCTATGTAGTAGGTTGACGCCTCACTCATCAGATGATGATGATAATTATCGTCCTTCAGATGAAATGAAACTTGAAAAAGAAAATGACTGTATGATTAAATTCAAAGAATATTTAGTTGAAAATGAAGTTGCTAATGTTGCGTGGTTTAATCAAATTGAAGAAGAAATTAAACAGGAAATAAATACTGCTACAAAAAATGCTGAAAAAGCACCTTATCCACTACCTGAAGAAGCTTTAACACATGTATATGATCAAGGAGGCGAAAAAAATGCCTAAGTTATCTTATCTTGATGCAATTAATCAAGCAATGGACCAAGCAATGGAAAAAGACAATAATGTATTTGTAATTGGAGAAGACGTTGGCCTTAAAGGTGGCGTATTTGGTGCTACTAAAAATCTATATAATAAATACGGTAATGGCAGAGTGTTAGATTCACCATTAGCAGAATCTAATATTGTGGGTGCTTCAATTGGAGCGGCTATGATGGGAAAAAGACCTGTAGCAGAAATTCAATTTGCTGAGTATATCGTTCCAGCGACTAATCAAATCATTAATGAAGCTGCAAAAATTAGATATAGATCAAATAATGATTGGGATTGTCCGCTTACGATAAGAAGTCCTTTTGGTGGAGGAATTCACGGTGCGCTTTATCATTCCCAAAGTATTGAAAGTATATTTTGTTCAACTCCTGGTTTAAGAGTTGTTATTCCATCAAGTCCATATGATGCTAAAGGCCTATTACTTGCATCAATAGAAGACAACGATCCTGTATTGTATTTTGAACATAAAAAAGCTTATCGATTATTAAAAGAAGAAGTACCTGAAGAATACTATACTGTGCCATTAGATAAAGCGGATGTTAAACGAGAAGGATCTGATATTACAGTGTTTACGTATGGCTTATGTGTAAACTATGCACTTCAAGCAGCTGAAATATTATCAACAGAAGGTATCGATGCTGAAATTGTGGATTTACGTTCAATATATCCATTAGATAAAGAAACTATTATTAATTGTGCGAAAAAGACTGGTAAAGTATTGGTTGTTACAGAAGACAATTTAGAAGGTAGTGTTATAAGTGAAGTTTCAGCTATAATAGCTGAAAACTGTTTGTTTGACTTAGATGCGCCAATAGCAAGACTTGCAGGTCCAGACGTACCAGCTATGCCATTTTCACCGCCAATGGAAGACTTCTTTATGATGAATCCAGAGAAAATAGAACAAAAAATGAGAACATTAGCTGAATTTTAGGAGGTTAAATTATGGACGTAAAGATGCCGAAACTTGGAGAAAGTGTTCATGAAGGTACAATCGAACAATGGTTAGTTAAACCCGGAGATACGATTGAAGAATATGATGCATTATGTGAAGTGATTACAGATAAGGTTACAGCTGAAGTACCTTCAACATATAGTGGTACAATTAAAGAAATCGTTGTCGAAGCAGGCGAAACTGTTGATGTTGGGACTGTTATTTGTCGTATGGAAGTAGAAGGCGATATTCCAACAGATGAAAATGTTGGTTATTCTGAAGTAGTTCATGATAGCTTACAAGTAGCAGAAACTGATCAAGAAGATAATGTTGCTAACAAAAATAATTCAGATAATAAATTAAATAATGGTCAATATTCACCTGTTGTATTTAAATTAGCAAGTGAAAACAACATTAATTTAGAGAATGTAAAAGGTACTGGCAACCTAGGTAGAGTGACAAAGAAAGATATTTTAAATGCGATTGAAAATGGTACGGTTGATGTATCTAACACTCAACAAAATGTTGAAGAAAAAACGACTGAAGTATCCAATGCGAGTTTCCAAAACGTATCAAACGAAAGTACAAATATACCTGGAGATTCTGTTCCTATAAATGGCGTAAGAAGAGCAATAGCTAATAAAATGGTTCAAAGTGTTAATGAAATTCCACATGCTTGGATGATGGTTGAAGTAGACGCTACAGATCTTGTTAAAACAAGACAGCATCATAAAACTTCCTTCAAGCAAAATGAAGGTTATAATTTAACATTTTTCGCATTTTTTGTTAAAGCTGTAGCAGAAGGTTTAAAAAAATATCCAATGCTTAATAGTACTTGGGCGAATGATGAAATTAAAATTCATAAAGATATAAACGTTTCTATAGCAGTTGCAAGTGAAGATAAATTATACGTTCCAGTTATTAAAAATGCAGATGATAAATCTATTAAAGGTATTGCAAAAGAAATAAATGATTTAGCTACTAGAGGTAGAAAACATCAACTCACTTCTCAAGATATGCAAGGTGGAACTTTCACTGTGAATAATACAGGTTCATTTGGATCTGTTTCTTCTATGGGAATTATTAATTACCCTCAAGCAGCTATTTTACAAGTAGAATCAATAGTAAAAAGACCAGTCGTTGTAAATGATATGATTGGCATACGCGATATGGTCAATTTATCTTTATCAATTGATCATAGAATATTAGATGGTTTAATGGCTGGTGAATTTTTGAAATATGTAAAAGAAAGAATACAAAGCATGACTGTTGAGAACACTTCTATATATTAATGAAAGCTTGTCATTGTTTTAACTTTAATTCTCCTGTAAAATAGACTTATCTATTATTACAGGAGGCTTTTTATATGGAAATGGATTTCAATTTATATATGAATGATGTAGTCAGTTCTGCTCGAAATGAGATTGAATCAGCAGGTTACAAACAATTAACATCAAAAGAAGAAGTTGAAGAAACTTTTAATAAACCAGGAACAACATTTGTGATGGTAAATTCAGTTTGTGGATGTGCAGGTGGTATAGCTAGACCAGCAGCTCAACACGCACTACACTATGATAAATTACCTGATCAATTAGTTACAGTATTCGCTGGTCAAGATAAAGAAGCTACAGAAACTGCTAGAGATTACTTTGAAGGTTATCCACCATCAAGTCCATCATTTGCATTTCTTAAAGATGGAAAAATTGTTAAAATGATTGAAAGACATGAAATTGAAGGACATGATCCAATGAGTGTTATTACAAACATTCAAGCATTATTTGAAGAACATTGTGCAGAATTATAAAGGATTGGTTAATTTCCTATGCAAATAAAACCGTATAGAATTGGTTATAGAACTTTAAAGACTGCCTTAGGGATGACATTAGCTGTCATCCTTTCTCAGTTAATAGGATTAGATAATTACGCTTCAAGTGCAATTCTCGTTGTACTTTGCATTAAAGATACAAGGATCAAGTCTTTTGAAGCAGCTATATATCGTTTTATAGCGTGTTTCATAGCGATAATGATAGGATCTGTATTTTTCACATATTTAGGTAGCACACCTATAATATTAGGGATAATGGTTTTATTATTTATTCCAGTCACAGTTATGGTAGGCGTTCAAGAAGGAATTGTAACGAGTTGTGTTATAATTTTACATTTATACATGGCTAAAACAATTGATTTTCACTTAATCATAAATGAAATTTTATTACTAATTATAGGTATCGGTATTGCATTAATCATGAATATGTTTATGCCTAGTTTAGATCATAAACTCAATCAATATAAAAGAAAAATTGAAGATGACTTTATTATTATTACTTTTGTATTTAGTGAAGCCTTAAAAGACCCTAACAAAAAAATAAATACACCTTCATTTGATCAAGTATCTCAAAATATTAAAAAAGCTAAATCATTAGCGTTCAGAGAAGTTAAAAATCATTTTGTTAGAAATGAAAATTCTTACTATCATTATTTTGATATGAGACAAGAACAACTCTCATTATTGAAACGCATGAAAAATTTGATTGAATCAATGCAACACAGTAATCACGCTCATTATTTATGTAGTGAATTAATGCTTGATGTTTCTCAGAATGTTCAAAGTAAAGATTACTCATTAATGAGATTGCATAGTTTATACGAAATAAAAATTAAATTACAATCTATAGACTTACCTAGAACTCATGAAGAACTCGAAAGTATAGCAGCACTCATTCAATTATTAAATGAAGTTGAGGAATATTTATTAATCAAATCACAATTTGGTAGTTTGAAAAAATAGTAAGTTTATAAGTTAATATTTAAAAAAAATCACCCAATCCGAAAATGAATTCAATGGATTGGGTGATTTATTTTTAGAAAGATAATTATATCTCGCTATTTTTAGTTTATGATAGTAGAAATGGCAAAACACCAGATAGTACTAATGCTGCAACTATTGCTACTAACATTACTATGATGACTATTTTACGAACTTTCTTGTTTAGCATGGAAACCCTCACTTTGAACAATAATTTTGTATATATTTATTAACTATTATACACTAGTTAATGTGATATTTAAATAAATGAAATGAGGGACCATCATGATCAATGAAGAAAGATTACTTAATACATTCTTAGAATTAATAAAAGTTGATTCTGAAACTAAAAATGAAAGAAAAATTGCTGACTTACTTAAACAAAAATTTACTGAACTAGGTTTAGAAGTTAAAGAAGATGATTCAGCAACTGAAACGGGTTATGGGGCAGGAAACCTAATATGTAAATTAAAAGGTCAGGATAGTAGCAAAACTCCAATTTATTTTACAAGCCATATGGACACAGTAACTCCTGGGAATAATATTGAACCGGAACTACGTGAAGATGGTTATATATATTCAAAGGGTGAAACAATCTTAGGATCAGATGACAAAGCTGGATTGGCAGCGATATTAGAAGCAATCAAAGTTATGCAAGATGACAACATCAAGCATGGAGATATTGAATTTATCATTACTGTTGGCGAAGAATCAGGACTAGTAGGTGCTAAAGCATTAAACCCTGAAGACATAAATGCTAAATTTGGTTATGCAATTGATGCTCCTGGTAAAGTTGGAACAACAGTTGTTGCAGCTCCAACTCAAGCTAAAATTGAAACAATTATTAAAGGAAAAACTGCTCATGCTGGATTAGAACCAGAAAAAGGAGTATCTGCAATAAATATTGCTGCTAAAGCTATTAGTCATATGAGTTTAGGAAGAATTGATGAAGAAACGACTGCTAATATTGGTAGATTTGAAGGTGGTACAGCTACTAATATCGTTAGTGACCACGTATATATACTTGCAGAAGCTAGATCATTAAATGACGAAAAAATGAATCAACAAGTATCACATATGAAAGAAGCTTTTGAAAAAACAGCAGAAGAATTTGGTTGTACTGCTGAAGTAAATGTACAAATCATGTACCCAAGCTTTAATTTATCTGAAAAAGATGAAGTTGTAAAATTAGCTATTAAAGCGTCAGAAAAAATAGGTCGTCAACCAGAACTTGTAAAATTAGGTGGCGGTTCAGATGGTAATATTATAAGTGGATTTGGAATACCTACTGTAGTATTAGGTGTTGGATACGAATATATTCATACTAAAAATGAACGTATGCCAGTTGAAGAATTACAAAAAATTACAGAGCAAATAGTCGCAATATCTGAATTAGCATAAAAAACACTAATGTAAACGTATTCATTTAATTTTAAGGTGCTATAAGACGCGAAACCAATTCAAATTATGTTAAAATATACTAGAAAATGAAAAAAAGTGAGGTTAATTTCATGACACAACAAATAGGCGTAGTTGGTTTAGCTGTAATGGGTAAAAACTTGGCTTGGAATATTGAATCACGTGGCTACTCAGTCTCAGTATATAACCGTTCTAAAGAAAAAGTCGACCAAATGGTTGAAGAATCAAAAGGTAAAAATATACATCCGAACTATTCTATTGAAGAATTTGTAGATTCATTAGAAAAACCAAGAAAAATTTTACTTATGGTAAAAGCTGGTGAAGCAACAGATAAAACGATTGATAGCTTATTACCATTATTAGATAAAGGCGATATTCTTATTGATGGTGGAAACACGAACTATTTAGATACTATTCGTAGAAATCAATTCTTAGACGAGAGTGGAATAAACTTCATCGGTACTGGCGTTTCAGGTGGAGAAGAAGGTGCATTAACTGGACCTTCAATCATGCCTGGTGGACAGAAGGAAGCTTATGATTTGGTAGCACCAATTTTAGAAAGTATTTCTGCAAAAGCATCTGACGGATCACCATGTGTGACATACGTTGGACCAGATGGTGCGGGACACTATGTGAAAATGGTGCATAACGGTATTGAATATGCAGATATGCAATTAATTGCAGAAAGTTATGACTTAATGAAACGTGTATTACACATGGATCATAAAGAAATTGCAGAAACATTTAAGTCATGGAATACTGGCGAATTAGAAAGTTATCTTATCGAAATTACTGGTGAAATCTTTAACAAATTAGATGAAGATGGAACACCATTAGTTGAAAAAATTATGGATAAAGCTGGACAAAAAGGTACTGGTAAATGGACTTCAATTAATGCTTTAGAATTAGGAATTCCATTGACTATTATTACTGAATCAGTATTTGCTAGATTTATTTCATCATTTAAAGATGAAAGAGTTAAAGCAAGCACTGCATTTAATCCAGAAGTTACAGAATTCGATGGAGATAAAGAGGCATTCTTAGAACAAATCAGACAAGCACTTTATATGAGTAAAATTTGTGGTTATGCTCAAGGGTTTGCTCAAATGAAAACTGCGAGTGAAACAAATAACTGGGACTTGAAATTAGGCGAATTAGCTATGATTTGGAGAGAAGGTTGTATCATTCGTGCTCAATTCTTACAAAAAATCAAAGAAGCTTATGATAATGATAAAGATTTAACAAACTTATTATTAGATCCATACTTCAATGATATTGTTGCTAAATATCAAGGTTCATTAAGAGAAGTGTCAGCAACAGCTATAAAAGCTGGTATTGCAACACCAGGTTTCTCTTCAGCTATAAACTATTTCGATAGTTATAGATCAGAAGATTTACCAGCCAACTTAATTCAAGCACAACGTGATTACTTTGGTGCACATACTTATGAGCGTAAAGATAAAGAAGGTATTTTCCACACTGAGTGGACTAAATAAATAGAGTTTGGAACATATTTCCTAACTCAAAATAAATAAGCATATCACTAAACTGATTTTTTAAAGTTTACAGTGATATGCTTATTTTTTATAAAATACTACGATTTTATACGTGCATGCTTGCCTAGGGTATGGTTCGAGCCTGTAGTCTCTCACGCATACTATTCCCTCAGGCGTCAGCACTACAAAATCGTGATAAATAATTATTTTTATACAAAAAAGCACTTTCGAATAATTTAATTAATAATAAAAACTAAATTAACGAAGTGCTTTCACTTATCATTTTGATTAATTCAATCTTTTATGATCGATTGGAACCCATAGTTGTACTTTTGATATTTCCTGATTAAAGTTAACATCTAATGGGTACACTTCTACGTAAAAGTCATCATGCAAATAGGGCATTTTAAGTTGCCATTGATTTTCAATATGGTGCCAAGCTTCACTTACTACAAAATCTAATTCACCTTGTAAATTAAATGTTGCGAAGTGATGTCCAGGTAAATAATAATTATCTAAATGACCTGGGTAGCGATCACTAGGAACACCCACAAATACTTCTAGTCCATCTATAAGTGGTCTTCTAACAATAAATAATTGATGGGGTTTTACATCATTATATTTAATGAAATCTTCGATATATTTATTTTCTAATAACATTTCTAATAAATCAGGTATTAAAAAATGATTATCTAGTTCGTTTGAATGATAATGATGATTCTTGCCAACTAATTTTAAATCATCTTTATACTGTAATGAATAATTTAAAGGTTCCGTCTCAGTTGCTGTTAACTTTATAGATACACGTTTTTTGATTTTTAACATAGATTGATGTGTCTTTGTTTGTAAAGGACTTATACCATGATATTCATTATAATCATGTGCGAAAGCGTTAGCGTCTTTATAGCCATACTTAAGTGCAATATCTAGTATTCTTGAGTGACCGCTAAGAATATCAAAAGCCGCTTCTGTCATTTTTCTCGCATTTTGATATTCAATAGGTGTCATACCAATCACCATTGTAAATGTTTGATTCAAATGAAATGGTGATTGGTCTACATGTTCACTTAAAGTTTGCAAATCAATATTGCTCAGTAAATGGTCTTCTATGTACACAATCGCTCTCTGTAAAACTTTAATTACTTCCAATGTTCAGTCACTCCTGTTGGTAGAAAGATTAGTTAATATCGTCCCACCATTTAAATCCATCAATAGACAATAATAGCTGACTTTTTATTGGTCCATTAGTGCCAGCTCTATAATTTGGGAATGGTGCTTTATCATTGTCCCACACATTTTGTATTACATCTACATATTTCCATGTAGCTTTTAGTTCTTCCCAATGAGTGAAGTTGGTAGCATCACCTTTAAGACAATCAAATATTAGATTCTCATATGCATCGACAGTGTTCATTTTATCTTGAGCACTCATTGAATATGATAATTGTACTGGTTCAGTTTCAATGCCTTGAACTTGTTTTTTAGCATTTAAATGTAATGATAAACCTTCATTAGGTTGTATGTTGATAACTAATAAATTTGATTCTAATTCTGAATCACGGTCATAATATAAGTTCATAGGTACTTCTTTAAATTCAACAATAACTTGAATACCTTTTTTCTTCATTCTTTTACCAGTTCTAATAAAGAATGGTACGCCAGCCCATCTAAAGTTATCGATTAATAATTTACCTGCAACGAAAGTAGGAGTGTTAGAATCATCTGCCACTTTCTCTTCTTCTCTATAACTTTTAACTTGTTCTCCATCAATTTGACCTTTGTCATATTGTCCTCTAACAAAGTTTTGTTTTACTTCTGATTCATTTAGAGGTCTTATAGAACGTAAAACTTTTACTTTTTCATTTCTAACGTCTTCACTATTTAAACTAATAGGGGGTTCCATTGCTAATAAAGCTACCATTTGTAACATGTGATTTTGGAACATATCTTTAAGTGCGCCACTATTTTCATAATAGCCTCCACGATCTTCGACACCTAAAATTTCAGATGAAGTTACTTGTACGTTTGAAATGTATTTATTATTCCATAATGGTTCAAACATAGCATTAGCAAATCTTAACACTTCAATGTTCTGAACCATATCTTTGCCTAAGTAGTGGTCTATTCTATATATTTCTTCTTCTTTAAATGAACGTCTTATTTGTATATTTAATTCTTCTGCAGATGCTAAATCAGTACCAAAAGGTTTTTCTATAATTAATCTTTTAAAACCATCAGTCTCAGTTAAGCCAGATGATTTTAAGAAGTCGGTTACAGTTCCGAAAAATTGAGGTGCCATAGCTAGATAAAATAATCTATTGCCTTCTAATTGATATTTAGAATTTAATTCATTTGAAAAAGTTAATAACGCTTCATAACTAGAAGGGTCACTCACATCATGTGATTGATAAAATACATGTTCCATAAATACATCTAATTTATCTGTATCTTGAACATGCTTTTCTACTGAAATTTTAATTTCATTTCTGAATTTTTCAGTAGACCAATCTCTTCGTCCAACACCAATAATTGCAATGTGGTCATCTAGTTGGTTTTGTTGATATAAATGAAAAATAGATGGGAATAATTTACGATGACTTAAATCACCTGTTGCCCCAAATATTGTAATTAAACATGGGATATTTTTAGTTTCGGTTGTCATTTATTTACCTCGATTCTCTAACTTTGTTGCTTTTTACAATATCATTTATTATAACATGTTACTAATTGATATTCTTCAATTTAAACTGTTAATTTTCAATTTATTCAGTAATTTGTATAATAACAGGTTTATTTATGTATTTTTATAAATCACAGTTAAGAACATGTTATAATAATTTCGTAAGGAGGAAGACAATGGAACTAACATTTTTAGGCACAAGTGCCGGACTGCCGACTAAAGAAAGAAATACACAATCTATTGCCTTTAATTGCCTTCCACATGAAAATCAAATTTGGTTATTTGATGTAGGAGAAGCAACTCAGCACAGAATATTGCATACAGGCATAAAGCTGGGTAAGGTAAGTCACATATTTATAACGCACTTACATGGTGATCATATATTTGGATTACCTGGATTATTAACGAGTCGTTCCTTCCAAGGTGGTAAAGATAAACCGTTAACGATAATAGGGCCAAAAGGAATTGCAAAATTTATTCATACGGCTCTAGAAATATCACAATCAAATTTAAATTATCAAATTACAGTAAATGAGTTTAATACAGAAACTGAATTAAATGTAGATAGTTTTCATATTCAAGCTTTGCCTTTAAAGCATGGTATTTTATCTGTTGGTTATAGAATTACAGCACCAGACATAGAAGGTAAATTAGATGTAGAAAAGCTTAAGGCTTTAGGTATTGAACCTGGCCCAAAATATCAAGAAGTTAAAGCTAATGAAACATTCGAATATAATAATCAAACTTATCAATCAAAAGATTTCAAGGGACCAAAGAAGAAAGGTAAAGTTATCACGATATTTGGAGATACTATGCCTTGTCAAAATGAACTAATTCTAGCTAAAGATGCAGACGTAATAGTGCATGAAACGACATATATAGAAGGCGATAAAAATTTAGCTAATTCTTATTTTCATAGTCATATTGATGATGTATTTCAATTAATGAGAGATGAAAACGTTAAAAAAGGATTGTTCACACATTTATCTAATCGATATGAACTAGAAGATATAAAAGAAATAGAACAATCCTTAATAAAAAAT
>NZ_RXWZ01000023.1 GCF_003970575.1 Mammaliicoccus fleurettii | reverse complement strand
TTAACTCCTGACTTAATCTACAACTTGGCTAAACTCTTCGATTAACTGTCGACTTAATCTACAACTTGACCGAACTCTTCGATTAACTCCCTAATTAATCTACAACTTGGCTAATCTCTTAGATTAACTGCCGACTTAATCTACAACTTAGCCGAACTCTTCGATTAACTGTCGACTTAATCTACAACTTAGCTAAACTCTTCGATTAACTGCCGACTTAATCTACAACTTATTTCATTCTTTCAAAAATTCTAATTTATGTCCTAGGATTCTTGTTTAATTATTATAATTCCATTGAATCCAATAGTTCATATACAAATTCTCTATCATTTTCATTTCCATGAATATATTTATTAATATAACATGAACGAATACTTGGTGAGATTACATCTTTTTGAAGTGGTAAGTATTGTTTAATGTATAAGTCTATCGGTGTTGGTGGTAATGATTTTTGTGGATTTGGTTGTATATAGGGTATATCTTGTTGAATTTCATAACCATGTCTATTAAAGAAATTATTTCTTAAAATGGCAAGATCTTTTTTACTTTGATCATCGTATGAATCTGCTCCAAATGATTCTAACATAATCATGTTAGCGTCTCTTCCATGAACGTTCTGAGCATGTTTATGTAGTGCTTCTTCAGTTTTTTCTAAAGTTTGTGCACCGACACGTTGATTACGGTATTCAGGGTGTGTCATTAAATAAATGATAAAAGCTGAGTTGGTAGTAGGTTCATAGTGTCCTGTAGATAAACTAACAACTGTATCATCAATTAAACCAACTAAAAATATATAATGCTTTTTAATATGTTCAGATGTTAATGAGTGAATAAAGACGTGACGATCTTCTCTTACTTCAGCTTTGAAAATTTCTTCGTACATTTCTAAAGACTTTTTAAATAATGGATCATCGATAGATGTTACAACTTCAAAATTCATAGTTATGAACCCCTCAAATCAATATTTTCTAATATTATAACATAAGATATTAATAGAGGTAGAATTCAACTGTGATGATAATAAAAAATAAGAGGCTGAGACAATTAATTGTCTCAGCCTCTTAAGTATTAAGTTTATCGTCTGTTGGATTGTTTATATCTGCTTCTTCACGTCTTACTTTTTCAGATACATGCTCTGTATCTTGAACTTTATTTTTTTTGATAACTATTTCTTCAGATACAACATTCTCTTTATCAACATTTACGCGTTCTTCATGTAATTGAACAGATTCTTCATCTTTGTCATTTCGAGTACCATCATTAAATGATTGATTAGATGCATTAATGTTAGTATCTCTTTCATTTTGACTAGTTGAGAAATTAGATTCACGTGTTGTATCTACGTTTGATGCAGGTGGCTCAACACTTTCATTTGGCTTATCATAATTTAATGTTGAACGTTCTGCTTCCACATCATCATCGTGAACTCTTGAGAATGATGAATCATCATTTCTTGAAAGATCTTGTTGGTCTTTAACATTATCCGTTTCGCGATATGTGGTATTTGTTTTTTCTCTATTATTTAATGCTTCTAAATCTCTTTCGTTATCACTAGAGTATACTTTACGATTATCTTCATCGTTTACTTGTGTTTCTTGTTCATCAGACTGTTTGTTCGCATAACCAGCAGCGCCAAGTCCTGATGCACCTGCTAAGTTTGCTGAAGTGGAAGTGTCATCATTATTATCAGCAAAATTAGAATTGTCTACATCATCATGTGCAACTTCTTCTTTATCAATACTATTGCCATAGCGATTAGTGTCAGTAGATCTATCTGTTTCTGCTTCATTATCAAATGAAGGTGAATCCGTTTTTTCTGTTGTGTTATGAGTTAAATCATTATTAGAAACGTCATCGCTTCGGTTAAATTCATTTTCTCTTTCAGCGTTGCCAAATTCGTTTTGATTTTGAGAAGTGTCATTATCGTTCTTAGATGAACTAGCTGCAGCGGCACCAGCAGCACCTGCTCCTAATCCTGCACCGGCAACTGTTCCTTTAGAAACGCCATTTGAATCATTGTCTTCATTTGAATTACGAGAAACATCATTATTAGAAACGTCGTCACTACGGTTGAATTCATTTTCTTTATCAGCATTGCCAAATTCATTTTGATCATGAGAAGTATCGTTATCATTCTTAGATGAACTAGCTGCAGCAGCACCAGCAGCACCAGCAGCACCAGCTCCTACGCCTGCACCAGCAGCTGTTCCTTTAGAAACGCCACTTTCTTCATTCCCTTCATTTGAAAATGGTTTTGTATTGTCATAATGTTCATTTCCTGATTGAGAACCTTTAGGGTGTTCTGAATCATAGTTTTTACTATCATCTAAATTATCATTATCAATATATAACAAGATCTTGCCGTTATTTAAATCTGCTTTGTACTCATTTAATTTCTCTTCTGGAACATGTACACTTGATAAAACTCTTTCCTCAGAACTTTCACCAGAGAATAATGCCGTAATCTTATCACTAAATGATCCTCTTGAGCTTTTAACTTTAACATCTGTGTAATCTAAAGAGTTATCTTCTAACTTATCCTCAGAGATAACTTGTAAATCACTTTCTCCTGCGCCTTCTTGCTTTAATTCATCAATACGTTGCAATAAATCACTTTCGTTATTAAACTTTTCTATTTTACCCATACTAAAACCTCCATAAATTTGTAATGTGTAAAAATCTGATAAATAGTGATTATTCTCTTGCGCTTAAAACTTAATAAATATTGTTTATATAAATACAATATAATTCACAAATACCCTTGTAGAAAGGAATCAAACAAAAATAAACCAACTTTCTAATTATTTAAACAATTCAGTTTATTTAAATACTGTTTAAATCGCGTGATTATAAGGTTTTGCCTATTGTAAAAATACTGATACTTTGTTATTATCAATGAATAATTTATTACTAAAAACTCATATAATCTGAAGGATATGGCTTTAGAAGTTTCTACCGTGTTGCCTTAAATGACACGACTATGAGTAAATGAATAACATTGGAATCAGACTATCTAAAATGGTGTGGTTTTATATTATTTTTTACTCATCTTACCTATTTTTTAGGATTAAGGTGTGTTTTTTTTAATCTAAATGAGGAGGCGAGTAGTGTGAGGACACTACAAGATAGAGTTAAAGAAGACGGTGTGGTAATCGACGAGAAGATTCTTAAAGTTGATTCATTTTTAAATCACCAAATTGATGCAAAGTTAATGTACGAAGTTGGTCAAGTCATTACTGAACACTTTAAAGATAAGAAAATTACGAAAGTACTTACTATTGAGGCTTCTGGTATCGCACCAGCAATTATGGCTTCTTTACATTTAGATGTTCCGTGTTTATTTGCTAAAAAAGCAAAAACATCTACAATGACGTCTGAGTTTTATCACACAGATATCCACTCATTTACAAAAAATACAACAAGTACAGTGGTTATTTCGAAACAATTTTTAAATGAAGATGATCACGTATTAATTATCGATGACTTTTTAGCGAACGGTGAAGCATCATTAGGTTTACATCGTTTAGTGAAAGCTGCTCATGCTACAACATCAGGAATAGGAATTGTTATTGAAAAAAGTTTCCAACCAGGTAGAGAAAAATTAGAATCTGAAGGATTAGAAGTGTTATCACTTTGCCAAGTTGCTTCTTTATTAGGAAATGAAGTCAAGTTGGTAGGCGAATAAAATGAAAAATTTTATATTAAGTATTCAACATTTACTCGCTATGTATGCCGGGGCCATAATGGTACCTATTATTGTAGGTTCTGCTCTTAAGTTCACACCAGAAGAAGTTGCATATTTAGTTTCTATTGATATCTTTATGTGTGGTGTGGCAACATTTTTACAAGTTTATAAAGGAATAGGTATTGGACTACCGGTAGTCTTGGGATGCACATTTACTGCTGTTGCACCAATGATTCTAGTTGGTAATACACATGGTATTGGTGTCTTGTATGGTTCAATATTCTTATCGGGTATTATTGTTGTCTTAATTTCTCCATTTTTCTCATATTTAGTAAAATTATTTCCACCAGTTGTTACAGGTAGTGTAGTGACAATAATCGGTATCACTTTAATGCCAGTAGCTATGAACTATTTAGCTGGAGGAGAAGGTGAGAAAAATTATGGAGATGCTAAAAATATATTCCTAGGTGTCTTCACACTAGTCATTATTTTAATTATACAACGATTATCAAAAGGGTTTATAAAATCTATTGCCATACTATTAGGTTTACTGATTGGTACGATAGTTGCTTCATTTTATGGATTATTAGATACATCAAGTTTAAGAACATCAAATTGGTTAGAGTTACCAAGACCATTTAGATTTAGTGGCTTTGAATTCGAATTTGGCACTACGATTGTTTTTGTAATTGTAGCAATTGTGAGTCTTATTGAATCAACAGGTGTGTATCACGCACTGAGTGAAATTACGAAGCAACCAATCACTAGGAAAGGTTTATCAAAAGGTTATAGAGCTGAAGGAATTGCTATAATGATTGGAGCAATATTTAATGCATTTCCATATACAGCATACTCTCAAAATGTCGGACTCGTATCATTATCGGGAGCTAAAAAGAATCAGATCATGTATATGATGGTTGCACTTTTAATTGTATGTGGATCGATACCAAAGCTTGGTGCTTTAGCAAGTATGATTCCTTTCCCTGTATTAGGTGGCGCAATGATTGCGATGTTTGGAATGGTTATGGCTTACGGCGTTAAGATGCTTGGAGGCATAGACTTTAACAAACAAAACAATTTACTCGTAATTGCTGTATCTGTAGGAATAGGTGCTGGAATTACTGCTGTACCACAAGCGCTTGAAACATTTGGAGAACAATATGCATGGTTAACTCAAAACGGTATAGTACTTGGTACTTTCTCAGCTATTATATTGAATTTGTGTTTTAATGGATTAAACAATCAACAAAACATTGAAAATGTGAAATAATAAATATGAAAATAAATAAGTGGAGGTTCTATTCATGTGGGAAAACAAATTTCAAAAAGAAGGTTTAACGTTCGATGACGTATTATTAGTACCAGCAAAATCAGAAGTATTACCGAGTGATGTAGACTTAAGCGTTTCATTATCTAAGAATATTCAGTTGAATATTCCTATTATCTCAGCTGGAATGGATACAGTTACTGAAGCTAAAATGGCGATTGCTATGGCTAGACAAGGTGGCTTAGGTGTTATTCATAAAAACATGTCTATAGAACATCAAGCAGACGAAGTGCAAAAAGTTAAACGTTCTGAAAATGGTGTTATTACAAACCCATTCTTCTTAACACCTGACGAACAAGTATATGCAGCAGAAGCATTAATGAGTAAATATCGTATTTCTGGTGTACCTATTGTTAATAACGAAGAAGATATGGAACTTGTAGGTATTATTACGAACCGTGATTTAAGATTTATCGAGAACTTCTCCATCAAAATTTCAGATGTTATGACTAAAGAAGATTTAGTGACATCTCCAGTTGGAACAACTTTAGATGAAGCTGAAGAAATTTTACAAAAATATAAAATTGAAAAACTTCCATTAGTATCTAACGAAGGTAAACTTAAAGGCTTAATTACGATTAAAGATATTGAAAAAGTAATTGAATTCCCTTATGCTGCAAAAGATAAAGAAGGACGTCTTCTTGTTGCCGCTGCATTAGGTATTGCAAAAGATACACCAATCCGTGCTCAAAAATTAGTAGAAGCGGGTGCAGATGCACTTGTTATAGATACTGCTCATGGTCATTCTAAAGGTGTATTAAATGTAGTTAAAGAAATTAGTCAATCATATCCAGAAGTAACAATCATCGCAGGTAATGTTGCAACGCAAGAAGGTACAAGAGCATTATTTGAAGCAGGAGCAGATGTAGTTAAAGTTGGTATTGGACCAGGTTCAATTTGTACAACGCGTGTTGTTGCTGGTGTTGGTGTACCTCAAATTACTGCTATTTACGATTGTGCAACTGAAGCTCGTAAACATGGTAAAGCAATTATTGCTGATGGTGGTATCAAGTTCTCAGGAGACATCGCTAAAGCATTAGCAGCTGGTGGTAACGCTGTAATGTTAGGTAGTTTACTTGCTGGTACAGAAGAAAGCCCTGGACAAACTGAAATCTTCCAAGGACGTCAATACAAAGTATATCGTGGTATGGGCTCACTTGGTGCAATGGAACAAGGTTCAAAAGACCGTTACTTCCAAGAAGACACTACAGCTAAGAAATTCGTTCCAGAAGGTATTGAAGGTAGAATCGACTTTAAAGGACCTCTACAAGATACAATCTATCAATTAACTGGCGGTATTAAGAGTGGTATGGGCTATACAGGTTCAGCTAATTTAGAAGCATTAAGAGAAGATGCTCAGTTTATTAGAATGACTGGCGCAGGACTTAAAGAATCACATCCGCATGATGTTCAAATTACTAAAGAAGCACCAAACTACTCATTTTAATTAAAGGAGAACAACAATTATGGAAATGGCTTTTGAACAAGAGTTAATTCTTGTATTGGACTTTGGTAGTCAATATAATCAATTGATTACGCGTCGTATAAGAGAGATGGGCGTCTATAGTGAATTACACGACCATGAAATCTCAATCGAAGAAATTAAAAAAATGAATCCTAAAGGTATTATCCTTTCAGGTGGACCTAATTCAGTTTATGAAGAAGGATCATTTACAGTTAATCCTGAAATTTTTGAGCTTGGCATCCCAGTATTAGGTATTTGTTATGGTATGCAGTTAATGACAAAATTATTAGGTGGATCTGTAGAAAGAGCGAATGAACGTGAATACGGTAAAGCAACGTTAAACGTTAAATCAGATGATGATTTATTCTTTAGTTTACCTAACAGTCAAACAGTTTGGATGAGTCACAGTGATAAGGTTATTGATATACCTGAGAACTTTGAAATCATTGCAGATAGCCCAAGTTGTCAAAATGCAGCAATTGAAGATAAATCAAGAAAATTATACGGTGTACAGTTCCATCCAGAAGTACGTCATACTGAATTTGGTAACGACTTATTAAGAAACTTTATTCGTCGTGTATGTGAATGTACAGGTAACTGGTCGATGGAAAACTTTGTTGATATTGAAGTAGAAAAAATTAGAAAACAAGTTGGAGATCGTAAAGTATTGTGTGCGATGAGTGGTGGAGTTGATTCATCAGTCGTAGCAGTATTGCTTCATAAAGCAATTGGTGATCAATTAACATGTATTTTCGTAGACCATGGACTTCTTAGAAAAGGAGAAGGCGACATGGTAATGGAAAACTTTGGTGAAGGATTTAATATGAATATCATCAGAGTAGATGCTAAAGAGCGCTTTATGAATAAATTAACAGGTGTATCAGATCCAGAGAAGAAACGTAAAATCATCGGTAATGAATTCGTATATGTATTTGATGACGAAGCATCTAAGTTAGAAGGTGTAGACTTCCTAGCTCAAGGAACGTTATATACAGATATAATCGAATCAGGAACAAAAACTGCACAAACAATTAAATCACACCATAACGTAGGTGGATTACCAGAAGATATGCAGTTCCAATTAATCGAACCAATTAATACATTATTTAAAGACGAAGTACGTGCACTAGGAATAGAATTAGGAATACCAGAACACCTTGTATGGCGTCAACCATTCCCAGGTCCAGGACTAGGTATCCGTGTGTTAGGTGAAATCACAGAAGATAAATTAGAAATCGTGAGAGAATCTGATGCAATTCTTAGAGAAGTTGTACGTGAAGAAGGTCTAGAAAGAGATATATGGCAATACTTCACAGTATTACCTGACATCCGTTCAGTAGGTGTTATGGGAGACTATCGTACATATGACTACACAGTCGGCGTACGCGCAGTAACATCAATAGACGGCATGACAAGTGACTTTGCAAGAATCGATTGGGAAGTCTTACAAAAAGTATCAAGCCGTATCGTAAATGAAGTAGATCACGTAAATAGAGTAGTCTATGACATTACATCTAAGCCCCCAAGTACAATCGAGTGGGAATAATATATAAAATTAAGACAACCCTCTAGCTGCTATAGTTAGAGGGTTGTTTTTGTGTTCTTATTATGCAAATGTTTATGATAACAATGAAATCATTGAATGTAATTTGGAATGATTAGAAGTATAAATAATATAAACATTGCCAGTGCGCTAAAGTAAACAGAAGTATTGTTTCTAATATATAATTTAGATATTGTTTCGGAAATTAATAATTGTGTTAAAAAGCTAAATACAAACATAAATAATAAGCTAAATATTAATCCTAATAAATTAACATCTGTGACATCAAAAGAAATAATCAAAAACATAGCCAGAAATAAAAGTATTATATAAATAAAGTACTGGAAAAGAATATTTATTTTATCTAATAATCGCCTAATAATTTCAATGTCAAAGATGTATTTTAGTAAAAATATATTTACTAAAATAGAGAAAACAAATTGTAAAAATAGCAAAGACGTTAAATTATTAAAAAAAGATGTCTTTTGATCCAAGAACGTCGTTATTATAGATAATAATATAATGAGAAATACGATGAATAAATTTGTTTTTCTATACATAAGAAGGCTCCAATAAATTAATTTATTTTTACTGCGTTTTGAAAGCTATCAGGTGCAACTTTCTTATTGTTTATAATATCAATATAATCAAGTATAACATCTTCTCCTATACCTGTAGTGTATACTAAGTATGATTCATTATCATAAATTTTTCCTAATACTTTGTTATTTAATTTGAGTGTTTTATCAATATCCTTCTTAATTGTAATACCTTCATTAGAATAAATATTTTTATTATTACTAAATATATATATATTAGCTTTATAATCGTGATTCTTTTTAGAAATATGTATAT
>NZ_RXWZ01000214.1 GCF_003970575.1 Mammaliicoccus fleurettii | reverse complement strand
TCCTTTCTAAGGATATTACGGAATGACCATTAGGTCATGGAATAACGGAGACATATTGTATTCAGTTTTGAATGTTTATTTAACATTCAAAAATAGATAGGGCCTATAGCTCAGCTGGTTAGAGCGCACGCCTGATAAGCGTGAGGTCGATGGTTCGAGTCCATTTAGGCCCACCATTTTTTTAATTGCACATTGAAAACTAGATAAGTAAGCAAATAGATTTTACCAAGCAATAAACCGAGTGAATTTCTAACGAAATTCAAGCTTAATAATC
>NZ_RXWZ01000213.1 GCF_003970575.1 Mammaliicoccus fleurettii | reverse complement strand
ATATAAATCAAATATAAATAATATTATTAATTAGCAAAGTCAAATATTTTATTATGTCTTAAATATTACAAACGTGTAACAAAGAAATAGACTTTCTTCGATTTTACACCTAGAAACACCGTTGCTACAGCATTTCTTAATCATTGCGAAATATTCGGAATTATTACATGAAATCATTAGATATTTAAATTAAATTACAAAGCTTTAACATTCAACACAAAGTAATTCATTTCTGATAAAGTAGATTTTGTTGATAAACAGCAGAGAAAAAAACTTATTAGAAAAAAACATAAAACATATACGAAAAAAATATTTTTAAATTATCTAGGAGGATTTACAAATTATGAAAAAATTAGCAACAGCAGCAATCGCAACAGCGGGAATCGCAACATTTATGGCACATGACGCAGACGCAGCAGAAAACAACCAAGGATATAACCCAAACGATCCTTATTCTTATTCTTACAATTATACAATCGACCAACAAGGTAACTACCATTACACTTGGGAAGGTAACTGGAATCCTTCATCTCAATATGGTAACCAAGCTCAACAACAAGTAGCTAACACTACATCATCAAACAATACAGCTTCTTCAAATAACGAAGCAGCTTCAAATACAAATTATTCACAACCAGCATTCAATGCTGCACCAAATGGTGGTGGTTTAGGAGATTCAAATAATTCTTCTTCAAACCAAAATAACGTACATGTTACTACTACACAAGCACCATCATCAAGTAACAATGCAACTACTACATCAAACTCAAGTTCAAACGTTAGCACTACATCTACATCAACTTCACGCCCATCAACTGGCGGAGGAGCTAACTTATACACTTCAGGTCAATGTACTTATTATGCATTCAGCAAACGTTCTGACTTAGGTAGCACTTGGGGTAACGCAAATAACTGGGCTAGCGCAGCAGCTCAATCAGGTTACACTGTAAACAACAAACCAGCTTCAGGTTCAGTTTTACAATCTACAGCTGGTGGATATGGTCACGTAGCTTACGTTGATAAAGTAAACTCTGACGGTTCTATCCAAGTTTCTGAAATGAACTACCAAGGTGTTGGTGTTGTTTCAAGTCGTACTATCTCAGCTTCAGCAGCTGGTTCTTACAACTACATTCACTAAGAATAATATATAAAAAAGAGCAATCATATGATTGCTCTTTTTTTATGCTTTTATTTTTTTAATACCTATACCTGTGATACCATAAAATGCTGCGAAGAATACACATAAATAGCATGGCACTGCCCACCAGAAGAAATCTCCTAACGAAACATGTAATAAATCACGGTAATAAATACCTGATGTCCCCCACGGAATAAATGGTAATACCATCGTTCCACAATCTTCTAATGTTCGAGATAGATTTACACGATCCAACTTTCTCTCATTGTACATATCCATCAATAATACACCAATCATAATAATCACAACTGATGCAACACCGGCAGCAAATACAAGTATTAAACTTCCAGCTATTGTCACTAATATAAGATGTGAATCTTTTGAAACTTTGCTAGATATAGTTGTTAATATAACCTTCAAACTACCAGAAGCTTCAACTATCCCTGCAAATGCATAACCACAAAAAATAGTAACAACTATTTCAGTCATACTCATAATGCCACCACGTTTAACGAGATCTAGCATTGAATTCGATACTTCATTACTTGATAAACTCGTCATACCTATATCGAATCCGTTCATTGTCACATTAAACGCATCAACTATTTCAAATCCATTGTTTATAACACCTACAAACATGGCTACTAAACTTGATAACAACATCATTGGTACTGTTGGTTTTCCAATACTAATACCGGCAACAATAACGATTACTGGTAACCATACCCAAAAATTTAAATTAAAAGCCTCACCTATATTATTTAATAAAATATTCATACGTTTATTTTCAATATTTTCAGAGCTAAATTGCAATCCTGCAATAAACCATACAATTAATCCAATTATTGATGCAGGTATTGTTGTCCACATCATATGTTGAATATGTTTAAATATATTAACTTTAGTTACTAAGGCTGCTAAATTAGTTGTATCAGAAAGTGGTGACATTTTATCTCCAAAAACACCACCAGCTATTACAACACCTGCAACCATACCTGTTGGAATATTCATTTCACTAGCAATTGCAATTAAAGCAATTCCTGCAGTTCCAACCGATCCCCATGCAGTTCCTGTTGCTACAGATGTAACTGCTGTAATAATAAATGCTGTTACTAAAAAATATGTCGGATTAATCAATTCTAATCCATAATAAATTAATGCTGGAACAGTGCCGGAAAACATCCATGTCCCTATTAAAATACCTACTGAAAAAATTATGTATATAGCTGGCATAGCTGTAGCGAGTCTTTTTGTAATGCCATCTTGTAAATCTTCCCATGATAAACCTACTCTAAATGCTATAAAACTCGCGTATACCGCTGCAATAATTAATAATGGTTGAATTGGATAATGCAATATACCAAAACCAACCAATACTACTAGTCCCATTACTACAATACTGGAAATCGCTTCAAACAAAGTAGGTAGTCTCTTCATATAATTCCCCCTCTACTTATAAAAATAGACAAAAACTTCATTTTATATAGTAAAAAAGCAGTTGCAATTTATGCTAACTACTCATCATCAAATTATTAATAACGTAAATATAATATTACAAGAAAATGACAGTCGTTTTCTCACAATTTAACCAAAACCCTATAATGATAATGCTAACCCCATATTACTAGTTGTCATAATTTCTCAAGAATATTACTAAAAGATTGAATAGCATTATGATTAAGTAACAACTGTATGAAAATCAACACAAAGCTAAATTCATCTGTTAAAGTAATATTTGTCGTCGGAAAACGACATAACTAAAACTCAAATTATAAATTAAAACATATACGAAATTCACGGAGGAATATTTAAAATGAAAAAATTAACAACATTAGCAGTACTAACTACGGGATTAGCAACAACAGTTATAGGAAGTGGAGAAGAAGCTTCAGCAGATACTTATAATAACACTCAAGCTTCTCAACAAACTCAAACTCAAAACTTTAGTTCTAACTATACTAATAACTATAGCCAAAATTACAACACTTCAAACATGAGTCAGTCATTTTCTTCATCAGTAACTCAAACTGCAACTCAAACATCAGGTTCATCAGCTAACTTATACACAGCTGGACAATGTACTTATTATGTATTTGACAAAAAACAAGCTGACGGAGACCCAATCAGTGCAACTTGGGGTAACGCTAACCAATGGGCTTCAAATGCAGCAGCTGACGGCCATACAGTAAACAATACACCTAAAGAAGGTTCAATCTTACAATCATCAGCTGGAGCATTCGGTCACGTAGCTTACGTTGAAAATGTAAACTCAGACGGTAGTATCGAAGTTTCAGAAATGAACTACCAAGGTGAAGGCGTAGTATCATCTCGTACAATCTCAGCATCAGAAGCTGGATCTTACAACTACATTCACTAAAAAACAATGAATTATAATATTATAAACTCTCCCAATCCTTTAGATATAATTTAGGATAGGGAGGTTTTTTTTATGTGCGTTTTTATAATGTAGATTTCGGTTATGGTTAGTGGCAGAATACTGGATTGTGCTCCTTAGATTGCGCTTACTAGCAGAATTCTGAATTATGCTCCTTAGACTGTTCTTACTGGCAGAATTCCGAATTGTGCTCCTTAGATTGTTCTTACTGGCAGAATTCTAAATTGTGCTCCTTAGACTCTTCTTACTGGCAGAATTCTGGATTATGCTCCTTAGACTCTTCTTACTGGCAAAATTCTGAATTGTGCTCCTTAGATACTACTTCTTACGGACATTTCTCGGAATTATGTCTCTTACACACACTCTTACCACCATTTTTTATAATTGGCTATTTGCTTTGAAAATTGTATACTTAAATTAATCAAGGAGGGAAAAGTTATGAATAATAATGAACAAAATCCATTTCAACAGTCAACTTTAAATGAAGATAATGCTCAATTGCATCAAAATACAAATACCACTGATGATGATAGATTATTCGGTATGTTGATATATCTTACAAGTTTCTTTACATCTCTATTTGGACCACTTATCATATGGTTAATTAAAAGAGATGGTTCACCTTTTGTCGATAGAGTTGGTAAAGATTTCTTAAACTTCTTTATTTCATATACTATTTGGAGTATTGTTGCTGGTTTATTATGCTTAATTTTAATTGGCTTTATTTTAATACCTATTTTAACTGTTTTACTATTCGTATTTACGATTATAGGTGCTATGAAGTCTTATAATGGCGAAACTTATTTACCACCGTTTTCAATTAGAATCATAAAGTAATATTTTTAAGAACACTTTTACCCACAAAAGTGTTCTTTTTCTTTTTTAGAGAAAAACTGATTAATTACTATAATAACTAATGATGCTAAAATTACGTATACTCTTATACTCAAAAGAGAGTACTAATTTTGTAAATCCCCTTTTCAACGTTCTTTGTGCACTTCCATAGAAGGAAGGCATAATTTTTTTTTGCATTTTATACTACAGCGCTTTAAAGGAGAAGTTTTTTTGGATCAAAAATTGAAAAAACCAAGAAGAAGATATATAAGCTTACCTACACAAATATTAATTGCTTTAATATTAGGTGTTGTTGTAGGTTATTTTTTAAATGGACAAGATCAATTAATTAAATTTATACAACCTGTTGGTGATATATTTTTAAATCTTATTAAAATGATTGTGATACCTATCGTATTCTGTTCACTGGCATTATCAATATCTAATGTTGGTGACATGCATACAGTTGGTAGATATGGTTGGAAGACGATTTTGTATTTCGAAATTATCACTACTATCGCAATTGGATTAGGTATCCTGTTTGGAAACCTGTTTAAACCTGGTTTAGGAATAGACGCAAACAAACTTCCTAAAGGTGATATTTCTAAATATGAACAAACTGCTGATGCAGCAGAGAAATCTACTTATGGGAATCATATGATTGATACTATTGTTGGAATTATCCCTACAAATATATTCGAAGCGTTAACTGCAGGAGAATTACTTCCTATTATTTTCTTTGCTGTATTCTTTGGATTAGCAATAGCAGCTATAGGAGAAAAAGGTCAACCTGTCAAAGATGTTTTAAGTGGTACTTTAGAAGCAGTGTTCTGGATGATACATAGAATTTTAAGATTAGCGCCTTATGGTGTCTTTGCTTTTATTTGTGTAACTATCATGACATTCGGTTTATCTGCGTTAATTCCACTTATAAAATTAATGGCAGTTGTAGTTGGAGCTATGGCTTTCTTTATTATTGTCGTATTAGGAATAGTAGCAAAAATTTGTGGAATTAATATATTCTCTATTATTCGTATATTAAAAGATGATTTATTATTAGCATTCTCTACTTCAAGTTCAGAGACAGTACTTCCATCTGTTATGGAAAAAATGGAAAAGTTCGGTGCACCAAAAGATGTTGTATCATTTGTTGTACCAACTGGATACACGTTTAATTTAGATGGTTCTGCATTATACCAATCAATAGCAGCATTGTTTGTTGCACAGATGTATGGTGTGCATTTAACACTTGTAGAACAATTGATATTAATGTTTACTTTAATGATTACTTCTAAAGGGATGGCAGCAGTTCCTGGTACTTCAATAGTTGTTTTAATCACAACTTTAGGATCTATGGGCCTTAATCCTGAAGGTTTAGCATTAATTATAGGTATAGACAGATTATTAGATATGATGAGAACATGTGTTAATGTTGTCGGCAATGCACTTTCAACAGTCGTTATCTCTAAATGGGAAAATAAATATGACGCTAAAAAAGGACAAGAATATCTTAAAACATTTAAAAAAGCTTAAAAAAAAAGATTCGGCTAAGGGGAGCCGAATCTTTTTTATTTTGTTTTATTTTAATGAATCTTGAATTTTTTTAATTTCATCTTGTTTTAAATCTACAATAATTTCTCCATCCTTAGTATCTTCTTTTAAAGCATCTTTAGCTTCTTCAGAATGATATAAGTCCGCTATTTTTTTGTAAGTTTTGTTGTCTTTATCTTTAGTATTTGCTGCAATAAAGTTAATGTATGGTTTAGCTACATTTGCATCAGGATCTTCTAAGTATATTGGATCTTCCTTAGGATCTAGCCCTGCTTTTGAAGCAACACCATTATTAATGATAGATATATCTACTTCGTCTATTGCTCTTGCTGTTTGTTGAGCATCTACAGCTTTAATATCTAAGTTCTTTTTATTTTCAACAATATCTTTAGGACCTCCATCTAAACCAAAATTCTTATCAAGTTTAATGTACCCTGCTTTTTCGAGTAGCTTTAAAGCTCTAGCTTGGTTTGATACGTCATTTGGAATAACGACTTTAGCTCCGTTCTTCAACTTCTTGATGTCTTTAATTTCTTTAGAATAAATCCCTAATGGCGCAAAGACTGTGGTTCTAATCGGTGTAATATCCGTTCCTTTATTTGCTTTTTCAAATTGATCTAAAAAGGCAAAGTGCTGGAATGAGTTTAAATCAATATCTCCATCAGATAAAGCTTTATTTGGAACATTGTAATCGGAGAATTGTTTGATTTCTATATCTATTCCATCTTCTTTAGCAAGTTCCTTCACTTTATCCCACACTGCTGTATCATTTGAGGCAATGCCAATTGTTACTTTTTTATCGTCTTTTTTGTCTCCACAAGCTGCCAATATCAATACTAATGCCACTATCAATGTTAAAACCTTTTTCATTCAAAGCACTCCTTTAAATTTATGAATAATTAATAACTTAACTTCTTCTAACAAGTCTAGATAACACATTACCTAAAGATTGGATGAGCTGTACCATAATAACTAGTATGATAACTGTAATTATGATAACGATTGTATCGAACCTTTGATAGCCGTATGCAAGTGCTAAATCACCTATACCGCCACCTCCAACAGCTCCTGCCATTGCTGTAGCACCAATCAATCCTATAATTGATGTTGTTAATGCTAAAATCAATGAACCTAAAGCTTCTGGTAATAAAAAATATCTAATTATTTGAATTGGTGATGCCCCCATAGAATGAGCCGCTTCAATAACACCAGCATTTACTTCTAATAATGAATTCTCCACTAGTCTAGCTATGTATGGTGCTACATATATTGTTAATGGTACAATCGCAGCCGATGTACCTATGGATGTACCTACAATTAATTTTGTGAATGGTACGATTGCAATTAATAAAATAATAAAAGGTAAAGATCTAAAAATATTTATAATTGGATTGAGAACATAATAGATAATACTGTTCTCCCAAATACCATTCTTTCTTGTTATAACGAGTAATATACCTAATGGAATACCTATCAAAGCACCAATCACTAAAGATACTGTTACCATATATAACGTTTGATATATCGAATCTAATAATTGGGATGAATCTAATGATGAGCCAAACATTATGCTTCAACCTCCTCAAACTCAATATTTAATTCATTTAAATATTGAAAACTATTTTGAATTGCTTTTTGCTCTCCATTTAAGCGTAATGTTAAATACCCAACTGGAATACCTTGAATATCAGACATTGAGGCAAATAAGACATTAATTTGAACGTGATACTTAGTAATTAAATCATTAATTATAGATTGTGTGACTTGCTCTCCATCTATATATAACTTAATGTCTGTTGCATTCTGATTCTCTGGAATTAATTTACGTAAATTCGGCGAAATATCTGTTGTAATTACTGTCGAGACAAAGTTCTTTGCAGTTAGTGTCTGAGGATGACTGAAGACGTCTAATACCGGTCCTATTTCTATCACTTTCCCATTTTCCATTACTGCAACTTTATTACATATTTTTTGAATAACACTCATTTCGTGAGTGATTAATAGTATCGTAACGCCAAATTGTTCATTGACTCTTTTTAACAATTTCAAAATGGAATCCGTAGTTGCTGGATCAAGCGCACTAGTTGCCTCATCACATAATAGTATTTTTGGATCCGTTACCAGTGCTCTAGCAATTGCTACTCTTTGTTTTTGTCCTCCTGATAATTCATTTGGATACTGCTTTCCTTTATCCTCTAATCCAACAAATTTTAATAACTCATCAACTTTTTCTTTAATTTTGCTTTTATTTGTTCCTTGTAAAACTAATGGCATCGCAACATTATTAAATACAGTTTTAGAATTTAATAAGTTAAAATGCTGAAATATCATACCAATATTCTTTTTTACACTTTGCAATTCTTTTTTTGAATATTGATTGATGTCATGCCCATTTACAATAACTTCTCCTTATGTTTTTTCTTCTAACACGTTTACAAGCCTTACTAAAGTACTTTTACCGGCGCCACTATACCCTATAACACCAAATATATCTTGTTCTTCAACTTTAAAACTTACATCTTCTAATGCTTGTATTTTAGAATTCTTTTGTTGGAAAACCTTATTAACATTTTTAAACTCTATCATATGCAATTATCCCTTCGAATTCTTATTAATATGATAAGAATTATATTGATGTTTATCATTGTCGTCAACACTAAATTTCAAATTTTTCTAAATATTCTTATTTTAAGATAGTATTTTTACTCATAATTTATTGAAATCCAATTACTATATACTTTTTAATTAATGTAAGCGTTAACAATATTTTATTGACAATTTTGTGACATATTAATAAAATGAAACCTAAGATGTATTTTTACATTTAAATAAAAGGGGGTTATTTTAATGGCAGAGCATGATTATAAACGTTTAGCGAATGATCCGAAATTTAAAGAACTTGTTAAAAAAAGAAATGCTTTTATTTTTCCTATTTCTATCTTCTTTATTATTGCTACACTTCTTTTCCCAGTATTTACCGGTTATACAACATTCTTAAATAACATCGCATTTTGGAATATTTCATGGGCATGGATTTATGCACTATTGCTTTTTATTATGGTTTGGACACTTGTAACTTTATATATGCGTAAAGCTAAATCTTTTGATAAAGATGCTGAAGCATTATTAAAGACATATAGAGAGGAGCAACAAAGATGAATCCAATAGTAGTTATAATGTTTTTAATATTTGTCAGCATTACATTATTTATTACATATTTTGCATCTAAAAGAACTCAATCGACTAATGACTTTTATACAGCAGGTGGAGGCCTTACAGGATGGCAAAACGGTTTAGCTATTGCTGGTGATTACTTATCAGCAGCATCATTTCTAGGTATCGCAGGTGCAATTGCATTATGGGGCTTTGATGGTTTCTTCTATAGTATCGGTTATTTAACAGCTTATCTAATCGTATTGTATATTGTTGCTGAACCATTAAGAAACTTAGGTAAATATACATTAGCTGATATGATCGCAGCAAGGTTTGAACTTAAGAAAGTTAGAGCAATGGCTGCAGTTTCATCAATCACAATCGTTATTTTTTATATGTTGGCACAGTTAGTTGGTGCTGGCGCGCTTATTCAATTACTGTTTGGTATTCCTTATATACTAGCTGTCATATTAGTTGGAATTATGATGACTATATATGTACTTTTTGGAGGTATGACTGCAACAAGTTGGGTACAAATGGTTAAAGCTGTGTTATTGATGATTGGTACAGTTATTATCACGTTTTTAGTTTTACTTCATTTTAATTTCAACATATCTACAATGTTCGGAGAGATGCAAAACATCAAATCCGCCGACTTTAAAGGAGATTTTATTAATCCAGGTTCACAAGGTAAACCTCCATTAGATAATATATCGCTAATTATAGCTTTATTATTTGGTACAGCAGGCTTACCACATATTCTTATGCGTTTCTTTACAGTTAAAGATGCAAAAACAGCTAGATCCTCTGTAATGTGGGCAACTTGGATTATCGGTATTTTTTATATATTAACTATATTCTTAGGGTTCGGTGCTGCAGCTTTATTAACTCGTGAAGAAATCATTGCTGCTAACCCTGCAGGTAATATGGCCGCACCGTTATTAGCTGCTAAATTAGGTGGAGATTTCTTAATGTCATTTGTTTCAGCAGTTGCATTTGCCACTATCTTAGCTGTAGTTGCAGGTCTTGTACTGACTGGGGCATCTGCATTTGCACATGATATTTATGGGCAAGTTATTAAAAAAGGGAAAATAACAGAACGTGAACAAATGAAAGCCGCTAAATTAGCTTCTTTAGCTGTTTCAGTAATATCAATTGTATTAGCACTATTTGCTCAAAACTTAAACGTTGCATTTTTAGTATCACTAGCATTCTGTGTTGCAGCTAGTGCAAACTTACCAGTAATCGTATTTACAATATTCTGGAAGAGATTTAATACTCAAGGTGCAATTGTCGGTATAGCTGTAGGTCTAATTGTTTCATTAGTACTTGTTATACTAAGCCCTAATGTCATGAATCCTGATGGAACAGCATTTATTACAATGTCACCTATCTTCCCGTTATCTAATCCTGCTATTATTTCAGTACCAGCAGGTTTCTTAGGAGCATTCCTAGGTACATTCTTAGGCAAGAATGAATCTCATGATAAATTCAGAGAAGTACAAGTTAAGGCAGCTACAGGTATATCTACTTCAGATATTTCACATTAAGATAGAAATGATTTTTACCAAAAAACAGACGAGGCTGAGACAATTAATTTGTCTCAGCCTCCATTCCTACGATTAGTCAAGTACTAGTATTAAAAAATGGCATACTAAAATAGACCTTATGATTTTATTTTTTTTAATAAGGTGTTAATATAT
>NZ_RXWZ01000212.1 GCF_003970575.1 Mammaliicoccus fleurettii | reverse complement strand
GAAGTGTAAGCAAGGGTATCTGTATTCACACAAGTCGAGAGAAGTGTAAGCAAGGGTATCTGTATTCACACAAGTCGAGAGAAGTGTAAGTAAGGATGCCTATATTCACATAAGTAGAGAGAAGTGTAAGTAAGGATGCCTATATTCACACAAGTCGAGAGAAGTGTAAGTGGACCGTCTACACTTAATTGGACAACTTCTTTAAAGAGAAGTATTGTTAAAATTAAGAAAGTAGGTGGTCTTTTTATGAGAAGAGA
>NZ_RXWZ01000211.1 GCF_003970575.1 Mammaliicoccus fleurettii | reverse complement strand
GCTAATTAATAATATTATTTATATTTGATTTATATAAAAGTTATAGCTTTTAAGGAAATAAAATAAGTACAAAATTTCATAATAAAAAGTCAAGAATAAAGTATTTTTAATATTATTTGTTGAATTATAATTATCCTTACTTATAAATAAAGATGTTTCAAGTTGAATAGAGGTGTTTAAAATGCTGATTGATTGTAATTTGAAATTTTATCAAACCTTAAATGTTCAATCAGAATTTAATATAGGTTTACTAATACTATATATAATAGAAGGAAGTAGTAATATTTCTATAAATGGTAAAACTAAAAAATATAAATCGAAAGACTTCATTATTATAAATGACTTAGATCATTACCGTATTTTATCGGCTAAGAAAAATGTCATTGCAAGTTTGTGTTTATCAAGAGTAGAACTTGATTATTTCTTTCAATTTAATAAAAGGTACTACATTAACAAAGATAAACTTGATTCGAGTATGCTCAGATTCTATATGAATAAGTTGATTGTAAATTACTTAAATAATAAACGTAAAAAAGAAAAGAGAAATAAAGTATTTGAACATCTTAACCAGTTAGTTATGACACTACGTTTATATAGAGAGTTAGATGAAACAGTTGAATATAGCATGACTAATGACATAAATAAAGCTATAGATTATATGTATCATAATTATAAAAATAAGTTGTATATTGGGGAAGTAGCGACAAAATCATTATTATCTGTAAGGTGGTTTTCTGACAGGCTTGTAGAAGTAACGAGTATGCGTTATCGGGATTTAATAAGTGCTATTCGTTTATCTTACAGTACATTTGATTTAATGTATTCTAAAAAATTAATATCTGAAATAGCGAATGATAATGGATTTACAAATGAATCAGGATTTATTGGCCATTTTAAAAATAAATATGGAATTACCCCAGGGAAATTTAGAAAACAACTTGAAAATGATCAATACTATCCATTTCATAATAAAAACACGACACTATTTCAAAATTTTGAGCAGTTAAATGAACAGATCAAATATTTAACAGATAGTGATATTGACTATGTCAATATGGATATAAATTTTAAAAATAAACTAAGTTCAAAAATTACAACTCCAAACTTACTAATTTATATTAGAAATATAGAATCACTTACTAATAATTTTCAACAATCAAAGTTGTTATCTATGAGAAGGGAAATTGGTTTATATGGATTGTTATTTTCAAATCAGCTATTTTATGAGCTATTTCAGTCGAATTTTGAAAATAATAAACTTGTACATCAAATGTTTTCTTTTTCATTAGAACACCAATTTGATATTTCATTCGAGGTAAAGTTAACAAGAAACGAAAATTTAGAAGAAATTATAATGTTTTTTAAGAGATTATTAAATTATTTAACAGATTGCACATATTTTTATGGACAACGCAGTTTTCAATTCTATATCGATGCATCGTATCACCAATATAATCGTATTTCTAAAATCATAAAAGAATACTTAAAAGAATCTAATGTGATATTGATACTTAACAAACAAAACAACTATTTAGCAAAGCGAATGTCTCATAAAATGGGTGACAAAAACCAAATAGCATGTAAAGTACATCATGAAATAGACTCCGACAAAGATATAACATCTATATTGAAAAATAATCCCTCGTTAAATATCTTCTATCAACCTAAAATCCCTAATCGAATTGAGTCACTAATATCAATATTTAAATGGAGTATCGAATTTAATCAAAATATTTCAATGATTATTGATGATACATGGATAGATAGTATGATTCCTTCACAAAGCAGCCATCTCATGATTAAAGAATTACAATTAAATAAGGAAAGTCAGTATCAACTATTTGAATTGATACTAACTTTAAAACGTTTGCGAGGAGATATTGTTTACTTCAATGGTTTGATACTGATGACACATTATCTTAATGAATATCAAATTATTATTTTCCCAAATATGAAAGTTTTTAATAGATTGCATCAAAGGCTAAATATCAATGGTTTTAAGTTAGGTGAAATTGAATATAGACATCATGACATCTTTATCAAAAATAATCGAATTTTAATTAATCAAAATAGCGAAAGTGAAGGTAACAATAAGGATACCGAAGTAAGTTTTAAAAAAGAAACTGGGAAGTTAATTGTTCAGTTTTATACTTCTCCAGATGTTATTAAGCATATTTATATAAAACAAAAAATAAACTAAGGTGGTATTACAATGGAAAAAC
>NZ_RXWZ01000210.1 GCF_003970575.1 Mammaliicoccus fleurettii | reverse complement strand
ACTCTCTACTTAATCTACAACTTGCCCGATCTCTTCGATTAACTCTCTACTTAATCTACAACTTGCCCGATCTCTTCGATTAACTCTCTAATTAATCTACAACTTGCCCGATCTCTTCGATTAACTCTCTAATTAATCTACAACTTAGCCTAATACATTATATTATTACCATTCTGTAATAAGTGAATTATTTTTTCTTGTCATTACATTTACACTTGGGTCTTTTTCTGTAACATATAAAAACCCATTAACATCTTCATCATCATTTACTCCAACGATTTTACGGAATGTTGGTTTGAATATAAATTCAGGTGTTTTCCAACATGAACCCATTCCTTCATCGTGTATGAGTAACATTAAATTTTGAATAAATGCACCTATCGCCATTTGATTTTCAAGATTTTCTTTTTGTCTTGAATCTCTTTTCGAAAGTATAACAAACATGCCACCGACTTTAGTCACTTTGTTTATATATTTTTCTTGTTTAGCAGGATCATTTACAAATGCAGATTGTGCTACTTTTTCAGCAAATTCAGGTATTTGTTTTTTACTTATATATACTAATCTCCACGGTTCTCGCATTCCATGATTTGGAGCATAAGTTGCTAAATCAACTAAAGAAAATAATTTCTCTTCATCAATATACATCTCATAGTCATATTTTTTTACGCTTCTTCTTTCTATAATCGCTTTCTTTAATTCCATTATTTACACTCCCAATTCCCATTGATAATTATTATCAATTATATCATAAAAATGAGCTTAAATTCTAATATAATAGAATTTAAGCTCATATATTAATGTTGATATAAATCTAATTGTTTCTTAATTTCTTTAACATGAATTTGTCCAGGTGCTGCTTCTTTACCTACAAAGCCATAAGTGAATTTAGAACCAAATAATCCACCAGTGATTCTAGTCATTTTTCCTAGTTCACCCATTGAAATACCAATCACATCAATTTCCAGCTTATGATAAGCTCTGTTCAGAGCATTAAGCATAGATAATAAGTGTTTTTCATTGTGTGGCATTACGGCAAGCTTCCCGATATCTGCACCTAATTCTGCCATTTTTTCATAAGTTACAAACATTTCTTCTTCATCAGGCGTCGATTTAAAATCATGATGAGATATGATTATTTTAACTTCATTATTTTGTGCTTTTGTTATGCAATTCATTAAATTATCTTCGTAAGTATCTAATTGAATGTCTACATAATCAGCTTTTTTATTACAAATAATGTCTTGCATTAATTTGTAATATGATTCATGATCAAAATCACCATTTCCACCTTGCCCTTTTGAACGATAAGTGAATAATATCGGTGCAAGTTGATATTCTTTTTTAAATTTCTCTAATATTTCATTAATATTTTCAATTGAAGTGTTTTTTAAAGCGTCTGCTCTAAATTCAACGATATCAATTGAATCTTTATTTGAAATGAGTTCTTCAACTGTTTTTTTAATATCATCTGCTGTTTCTAATGATATTGTCGCAACGATATATGGAAACGTTTTTGTTTGTTCTTCAGTCATAGTCATTCCTCCAATGTTCTTCTATTTATATTTTACATTAGTCGAGGAAATTTTTCTATGAAACGATGGTTGAATATATCATATAAATAGCTACCCATCATAATTTTAAAACTTATTTTACAATTAATACCGGGATTGCAGCTCGTTTAGCAACTTTATGACTGACACTTCCTAACACGAGTTTATCTTCATCTTCTGCTTTTCTATTACTTAAAACAACAATGTCAAAATCTCCAGTATTAGCTTTATTTACCAATTCTGATTTAGGATTCCCTTGAACAAATTGAAGATTATATTTGATATTTTGTTCATTAAAATAATCAAATATATGCTTCATCGATTCTTGTCTTTTTTCTTTAAGTTCATCTAAATGGACACCCGTACGTACAGAAGCTTTTAAATCTTTTTCGCTAACAACGTTATAAAGTGTGACTTCTGACCCTTCTCCAACAAGTTTAGCAATCTGTTCTAAAACTTTTTCATTTTTCATTTCTGTATTAATGCCAAACAAAATATTTTTATACATGATTACCACTCCTTTTACTCTATTCTAAACTAAGTGTTGCCCTATTTTCAATTTTTTACATTCTGAAAAAT
>NZ_RXWZ01000209.1 GCF_003970575.1 Mammaliicoccus fleurettii | reverse complement strand
TAATTATTACTGCATTTATACTTTAACATATTTCTCATAAAACTGTTCAATATTTCCTTTTATTTAAAAGTTTATAATGTTATTTTTTCAGAAAATTATGATATAATTAAACAAAAGAACTAGGAGGCGGTTTTTATGTTAAGTTACAAAAATATTTTAATAGCTGTAGATGGTTCAACTGAGTCAGAATGGGCATACAATAAAGCTGTGGCAGTCGCTAAACGTAATGATGCAAAATTAACAATCGTCAATGTTGTAGATTCTCGATCTTATGCAAGTGTCGAGGCTTACGATACTCAAATAGTAAATAAAGCTACTAGCTTTGCTGAAAGTTTACTATCTGGATATAAAGAATTCGCTGAAAAAAATGGCGTTTCTAATGTAGCAACTAAACTTGAATTTGGTTCACCAAAAACAGTTATTCCTAAAAAATTAGCAATAGATTATGATGTAGACCTTATTATGTGTGGTACTTCCGGCTTAAATGCTGTTGAACGATTTATCGTAGGTTCAGTTTCTGAATCAATCGTGCGAAATTCACCTTGTGACGTTCTAGTTGTTAGAACAGAAACAATGCCAGATGACTTCGAACCTATTGTAGCTACACAAGAATTATTTGATGAACACCATGAAAGTAAATAATTCTTACAATATAAAAAAGCGTTCAGTATAACTGAAGGCTTCAGACTGTGGACAAACTGAACTTAAATTAATAAGTTCAGTTTGTTTTTTTGTTTTAATAAGTATGTTTTATTAAATTTAAGCTTAAACTGCGTTTAAACTAGGCTGTTCTTTTGCATCGCCAAATCTTCTTTCTACAGTTTGACTTCTTAGTTTATATGCTTTTTTAATTGTATCTACAAACCTTAAATCTTCGATTATATCTAAATCATCTTGCCAAACATGTCTACGGATTTCTCTAATATAGGTTTTGTTTTCCGTACATTTATTTAACATAGAATCAACTCCTAAATAAAATTTCATCTATATTATAAAATAGTTTGTTAATATTTGGTATTTTTTTGGCTGACTCCTGTGGGAAAAGCATGATTCGAAAACTACAGGCTGAGAACATGCCCGCGGAAAGCATGCGCATAAAAAAATGCCGGCAAAGTCTAAGACTTTGTCGACACTCTGAAGCGTTCAGTATAACTGAACGCTTTTTTCTTATATTTATTTATTATCTACATTTTGATTTTTTAAATTTTGTTTGTTTTCTTGTTTTTGTTTTCTAGATTGTTCTTTAGCTACTCTTCTCGTTACTATTCTGACTAAACGCATTAACGCTCTCTCTGGTCTCATAAATATCCTCCTCAAAATAGACATTAATTAGTTATATCCAATCAAGATAATTTTAAACATATATATATTCACTTTAAGTGCGGTTTTTACTAAAAAATTCGCATAAAAAAACTGTCAACAAAGTCTCATACTTTATTGACAGTTTAAGAACGACACAAATTGTGAAGTTCTTTAATATATTAACCTAAGTTACCGAATTTCAATACATCACGTGCAATCATGACTTCTTCATCTGTTGGAATTACAATTACTTTGACTGGTGAATGTGGGTAATTGATAAATGCTTCTTCACCATGTAATCCAGTGTTTAGGCGTTGATCCCAATAAACACCCATAAACTCTAATCCTTCTAATACTTTAGCACGTACAGTATCAGAGTTTTCACCAACACCTGCTGTAAATACAATTGCATCTAAGCCGTGCATTCTTGTTGCATATGAACCCATATATTTATGAATTCTAGATGCGAATACATCCAATGCTAATTTAGCACGTTCATTACCTTCATTTGCATCTTGCTGAATATCTCTTAAGTCACTAGATGATCCTGAGATACCAAGAAGACCAGACTCTTTGTTAAGAATATTTAATACTTCTTCTGCATTTTTACCTGTTTTTTCCATTATATATGGAATTAACGCTGGGTCAAGGTTACCTGAACGTGTACCCATCGTAACACCTGCTAAAGGTGTGAAGCCCATTGATGTATCTACAGATTTACCGCCATCAATAGCTGCAATAGAAGCACCATTACCGATATGACAAGAAATAATTCTAAGTTGATCTAATGGACGATCTAATAATTCAGCTGCTCTTTCTGATACATATTTATGACTTGTTCCATGGAAACCATATTTACGAATACCATAATCTTTATAGAAATGATATGGCAAACTATATAAATATGATTCTTCAGGCATAGTCTGGTGGAATGATGTATCAAATACAGCAACATGTGGAATACTTGGTAATAATTTTCTGAATGCTTTAATACCCATTAAATTGGCTGGATTGTGTAATGGTGCTAAATCAGTTAATGATTCGATTTTAGCCAATACGTCATCTGTAACAAGTGCAGATTCAGGGAATAGTTCCCCACCATGTACAACACGATGTCCTGTACCTTGAATATCATTGATGTCATTAATAATATTATGTTCTTTCAATGCATCTAACATAATATTTACTGCAACATCATGATTTTCTATATCTAATGTTTCAGTTATTTTTTCTCCATTTACAGAAATTGAGAAAATTGAATTTTTTAACCCGATACGCTCGATTAACCCTTTAGTGATAACTTTTTCATCTGGCATTTCAAATAATTGAAATTTTAAAGATGAGCTACCGGCATTAATTGCTATTATTTTTGTCATTTAGACTTCCTCCTGATAATACTTTTCTATACTATTTAAACACTAATACAGTTATGAATCAAGCATTAACACAGTTTATAAAGAATGATTTTTTTCCATCCATTCATCTACTTCAGATAAAAACGTTTGCAATTGTGATTGTGCCTTAAAGTCAGGAATATTAGCAAGCAATACCTCTACACTCTTAGTATTTCCTTGATCTTTCTTTTGTAGGATCAATAGTGATTTACGTGACTGTTCTGTTTTGAATAATGAGTTAGGGAAATTCAAGAATGCTTGCATTTCTGTCTCTGTTGCAATATATTTTTGCAACTGTTTCACTTCTTCACCTTCAAATAATTTTGTAGGAACTATTAAAAAGACATATCCCCCAGGCTTAGTTGCAGTTACAGCTTGCTCTAATAATAAATAATGACTATAACTATGACCTTCACTAAAACCTAATTTCATTTCTTTACTACGCTCATCAACAGGATAATAGCCTACTGGTAAGTCACCAACTATTACATCTGCTTCCTCTAATGGTAAAGGCATAATCGCATCTTGTGGATATACATCAAATGGTATTTCTAAAAAGTTAGCTAAATGAATGCTTACACGTTGTAAAACTGGATCTACTTCAATTAAATGATGCATAACTGTTTTTTCTTGGTTTTGTTCATTAATTGTTGCACTTAAATGTCCAGTACCACTTGCGATATCTACTATATTTAGTGATTCTCTATTTTTATTAAATAAGTTTACAAGATAACTTAAAATAAACCCGATTGAATCAGGCGTCATTTGATGATTCGGTTGAATAACTTCTTCTTTTAATAAACTTAAATAAGCAAATTGGAATGCTTTTCTACGTTCTTGTAAAGTAGATTGCTCTAACAAATCTCTTTGGTTCGTATAAATTTCTTCCATTGCTAATCCTAAATTTTCAATATAGCTTTGGCCATTTTCGTCATGGAGGTCTTTACTTTTTACATCAAGTTTTTCAAATAATATTTCCATTATATTCTTTTCTTCAGTCATAATTGCCCTCTTTCGTATAAAAAGCTGTCCAATCTAATGGACAGCGATTTATGGTTGTTAATTAGTTTAAATTTCTAAAAGCTTCTAAAGCTTTATCATAGTCAGGATGGTTAGTACCTTCACTCACTACTTCAGCGTAAACTACTTTATTATCTTTGTCCAAAACAAATACTGAACGAGCTAATAAACGAAGTTCTTTCATTATAACACCAAAGTTTTCACCGAATGATAAATCACGGTGGTCACTTAATGTAATAACATTTTCTAAACCTTCAGCTGCACACCATCTTTTTTGTGCGAATGGTAAGTCATTAGATATCGTTAAGACAACACCATCTTGTTCATTTGCAGCATCTTCGTTGAATTTACGAGTTTGTTGACTACAAACTCCTGTATCTAAAGAAGGTACGGCACTAATAAGTTTCTTTTTACCTTCATAGTCTTTTAAAGTCTTTTCAGATAAATCATTTGCTAATACAGTAAAATCTGGTGCTACTGAACCTACTGTAATTTCCTTGCCTAATATTGTAACTGGTTCATTCTTGAATGTAACTTGCGCCATAAAAAAAGCCTCCTTATTCTTGATAAATATATTTTATCATGATTAAAGAGACTTTAAAATTTTTTTGTTTATAACATGCTTACCTTGTAGCCTTTTGGAAGTCGTTTCTTAGTTGAATATATTTATTTTTAAGCACAACTGTCTCACCAAAATAGTCGTGAATACCTTTATGTTTTTTATTAAAAGCTACTACTAAATATGGTATTCCTAATAATGCACCTGATATAATTCTTCCAATCCACTCTCTAAATAGTACATCTTTCAACTTCAGCGATTTTGCATCTTCTCTGTATACACTTAATCCTAGAATCATTTTACCGAGTGTTGCTTTAAAATAATATGTCATAAGTACAAAATATAAATAAAATATTAAGGCACTTATTATATTTCCAACGCTAAAGTATGGCACAAATAAATATTCATTCTTAATTTGTGTTAATGCAAATAGAGGGCTTAACACTATTCCTTTAAAACCTGCTAAAGCTAATATATCAATGATATAAGATAAAAATCTAACCCAGAATCCTGCAAATACGATGGATTTTATATCAGACATGTGTTTATTAACTGTACGCTCAATAACACTTTGTTCACGAGTTGTAGCGACTTGTTCGTAACTTGCTTCAGTCATTTAAAATCCCTCCTTACTCACCATACAAGTACATAGGTTGTGGTGATTTATTTGCTTTAACTAAAGATTCATATTTACTTAAATCATCTAAGCCCATCATAGAAGATATTTTACTTTTAGCTCCCATTGGGAAGTTTAAGAATCCTGATGATGTATCATAAGTTACGACTTGTGCATTTTTAGATTTAATATCACTTCTTAAGTCTTTAATTGCATCATCTTCATAACCAATCTCATCAATTAATCCATTTGATTTAGCTTGTTGTGCAGAATAAATTCTACCGTCAGCTAATTTTTTAACTTCAGATTCAGACATATGTCTACCATCTTTAATAACATCTACAAATTGTTTGTAGCTATCATCAATAATTGATTGCATAATATTACGTTCTTCTTTAGTCATATCTTTCATTGGATTTAATATTTGTTTATGCTTACCAGATGTTACGGATTCATCTTTAACACCTATGTCATTGGCTAACTCTGCGTAATTTATACTTGAAATAATAACACCTAAAGAACCAGTTAATGTTTGAGAACCTGCATATATTTTATCTGCTGGTGTTGAGATATAATAACCACCTGAGGCAGCCATATTCTTCATTTGAACATATACTTTTTTATCTTTGGCTTTTATTTCTTCTAATTTTTTATGTATTTCATCACTCTCATATGTTCCTCCACCTGGAGAATTCACTTCTAGTAGTACACCTTTAACGCTTTTATCTTTCTTGATTTTATCAAGTTGTTTTAAAAATGCTTGATGGTTATATCCTCCATCACTGAATAGCGATTCTTCCGCACCAGTATCTTGAATTGTACCATTCACAGATAATTTTACGATTTTATTACTACTATCACTACCAGATTGAACCGACTCGCTAATGCCATCTGAATCTGTCACAGTTTTTTTCCATGAATCATCCAAAAATATGCCAACAGTACTGACAACAATACCACCTACCACTAGAATAACAGCGATGATAATAGCAATAATTCTTTTAGACATAGTATCTTCCTTTCTATTTTAAATATTTACATTTATAATAATAACAGACTTTAATAATAACTGTAACTTTTGGGAGGAACAAATTATGGCAACAAAAAAACATATTTACTTATTCACTTCAAAAGATAGCGATGTCTTAGAGACTCGAAAAAAAATACAAAGCCAAATGGAACCACATGGCTTTGAATTTGTATCAAACTATGATGATGCAGACATTATTGCTTCAATAGGTGGTGACGGTAGTTTCCTTCAAGCATGTAGAAAAACAAATTTCAACAAAGATAAAGTTTATATTGGAATAAAAACAAGATTAGATCAAAATTATTTATATGTTGATTTTAGCGTTGATGATATACCACATTTAATTAAATCAATAGATTCCGAAGAAGTTATGGTAAGGAAATACCCAGTACTAGAAGTAAATTTAAACAATCAAATGTCTTATATGTGTTTAAATGATTTTTACATTAAATCTAGCGTTATCAAGCCAATGAAAATGGAAATATTTATAGATGATGAATACTTCGAGGCATTTAACGGAGATGGATTATTGATATCTACACCAACTGGATCTACAGGTTATAATAAATCTTTAGATGGCGCAATTATAGATCCTAAAATAAGAAGTATGCAATTAACAGAAATTGCATCATTAAATAATAATAACTTTAGAACAGTAAGTAGTTCTGTTGTATTAGGCGATACAAGAACACTTAAAATTTCACTTGATAAAGAAGGCAATTATTATCCAATCATGGGTCTAGATAATGAAGCACTAAGTGTACAAGAAACTGATTTTATAAGCCTTAGAATTAAAGATAAATATATAAGAACACTTAAATTACCTCAAAATTCATTTTGGAGCAAAGTTCAAAGAAAATTCTTATAAAATTTTATAATTTCGTTCGTGCATGCTTGCCTATTTTTTATACAATCTTACGATTTCGTTCGTGCATGCTTGATTATTTTTTATACAATCTTACGATTTCGTTCGTGCATGCTTGCCTAGGGGTATGGTTCGAGCCTGTAGTCTCTCACTCATACTATTCCCTCAGGCGTCAGCACTTCACAAAATCGTTGAAATTATCTATTTTAATACAAAGATTAGAGGCTGAGACAAATAAATTGTCTCAGCCTCTAAGTTATAGAATAACTAAATTTGCACTAATTGGGAAAAGTGTAAGCATGAGTATCCATATTTACACTAGTCGGAAGTAGTGTGAATGATTTTCACAAAAAATAAGAGCAGAAATTCAATTTTAATAATGAATTTCTGCTCTTATTAATTTTCTAAGGCATTTATGCTCACGCTCTTTACATGAAATGACTATTAACGTAGTCGTATACATTTTTAAGTATTAATAGAATTGTGACTACTATAAATAAGACTTTTACATAGGATACACCTTTTCTTATAGCAAATGTAACTCCTAAATATGAACCGACTACCATAGCTGCTGCCATGCTGAATCCATAAATATAATTCACTTGTCCTAATATCATAAATAAAAGTAAAGCGCCTAGATTGGAAGCTAGATTTAAAAATTTAGCATTGCCTGCTGCATGTAAATAATCCAGACCGATTAATAACAACATAAATAAAAAGAATGATCCGGTACCTCCACCTAAAAATCCATCATAATATCCGATTACTATAACACCTACTATGAATAAGATAGCTTTTTTAAGTGATAATTTCTTATATTTATTGATATCTCCCCAATCTTTTTTAACAATTGAGTAAACAGTCACTAATGCTAATATTATAATTGCGAGTGGTTTTAAATATTCTGGTGGTAAATATGTAGCAGTAATCGCACCAAATATTGAACCGACAAAACTTAATGGAAACAATTTTCCTACTATATCAAAATCTACTTTTCTAGCTTTTATAAACTTCATTGTACTCGTAAACGTTCCAAATGAACTTGCTAATTTATTTGTACCTAAAGCTGTTGCTGGATCCATACCTACAGCTAATAATGCTGGTAAAGAAATAAGTCCTCCTCCACCAACTACGGAATCTATAAATGATGCTATTAAACCAAATAAAATAATAATAAGTAAAATATTTAAATCAAATTCCATCTGGACATCTCCTCTACTTTAATGATAGCGACATCCCAACGTCATTATTAAAGTAGTTCATCCATCCACTCATCTTTTTGTTGCTGTATATCATCATGTTTAGAAATTGTAATTGTTTCTACATTTTTTACCGCTTCTTCGATTAATGGACCAAAATCAAATTTAGACTCAAAATATTCAACTTTTTCAAGTTTAGGATTTGTTTTTGGATTTTTTGGTGTAAATATTGTACAGCAATCTTCAAATGGTTGTATTGATAATTCAAATGTATTTATTGCTTTAGCTTTTTTAACGATGTCTTCTTTATCAAAAGTAAGTAACGGTCTTAAAATTGGCATAGATGTCACGCTATTGATTGCATACATACTACCTAAAGTTTGACTTGCAACTTGTCCAAGATTTTCACCATTGACGATTGCAAGTGCACCAATTTCATGCGCTACTTTTTCAGTTACTCTTAACATCATTCTTCTAGTACTCGTCATAGTAAAACTTTCTTCGACTACTTTATGAATTTGTTTTTGTAATTCTGTAAAAGGAACAATATGTAGTTTGATGTCTCCAGTTAAATTTGCAAGTTGCTTTGTTAAATCAATAACTTTTTGTTTCGCTTGTTCGCTTGTATATGGGGGACTATGAAAATGTATAGCTTCAATCGTCACGCCTCTTTTCATTACTTCCATTCCTGCTACTGGTGAATCAATTCCACCTGAAAGCATAAGTAATGTTTTACCACCCGTTCCTACTGGCAATCCTCCTACTCCTTCGAGTACTCGGTTATACATATAAATGGCATCTTTACGTACTTCAACTTTAATTTTATGATCAGGTTGTTTAACATTTACTGTTATATTTTCAGTGTTTTGAAGAACGTGTCCTCCTAGTTCTTGTTGCAGTTGAAATGTATCTAGTTCAAATGTTTTATCTGCTCTTTTTACATCAATTTTAAAAGTATCACCATCATTGAAATCCTCAGCAAACTTTATAGCAACTTCTTTCATAATGTCCAATTCTTTTTCAATTCTTATTATTGGACTTACTGAGTGTACGCCGAACACTGTTTGGATACGACTCATCATTTCTTCAATATCTGAACCTTCATGTACATCTATATACATTCTGTCACGATTAGCACGTACTTTATAACCTTGAAGTGGCATTAATCTACTTTTAATATTTGCTTTTAATTTATTAACGAACATATTTCTATTACCTGTCTTAAGGGTCAATTCCCCATATCTAACCAATATGTGATCATAATTCATATTTTAATAACTCCTTTACCTCATTATATACTTTGTCAAAGGCATCTTTAAATGCTTCTATTTGTTCGTTTGTTAAATCTGGTGCAATGCTTATTCTTATACTTCCTTCAATTATAATATTGCTTAGCCCCATAGCTTTCAATGTTTCATTATGAGAACTTTTTTTGGAAGAACATGCACTTGTAGTGGATAAATAAATTTCATATTTAGAAAATGCGTTAACTAATACTTCTCCTTTAACTCCTGGAAACGATACATTCAATATATATGGTGCAGCATCTATAGGAGAATTAATTAAAACCCCTTCATACTGATCAATAAATTGACGTATTTCTTTTCCTTTTTCAGTTAATAATTTAATATTACTATCCATTTGAGCATTCATTTGTCGCATTGCTTTTGTTAAAGCAATATTCACGGGAGCATTTACTGTACCACTTCTAATACCATACTCTTGTCCACCACCAAAAATAATTGGCTGAATCGTTTTTGCTTGCTTAAAGGCTAAAATACCAGAGCCTTTTAGTCCATGAAATTTATGCGCACTTAAACTATAGCTATCTACTAAATTAATATTTAAATTAACTTTACCAAATCCTTGAACACCATCTACGTGAAAATGTACTTTTGGATAGTCTTTTAAAATATTACTGATTTCTTCAATTGGTTGAATTTGTCCCATTATATTATTCACATGCATACACGTTACAAGTACAACGTCATCGTTAAGTAATTTTTTCAATGATGTAATATCTAACTTTCCATTCTCTAACGTGTTGATATATTGTAGGTTAAAACCTTGTTCTTCTAGTGCCCTCATAGTTTCTAGAACAGAAGGATGTTCAATTTTTGTAGTTAAAATTGTTTTACCAAACCTTTTCTTCGCTTGAGCCATACCTTGCAATGCTATATTATTTGATTCAGTCGCACCGCTCGTAAAAATGATGTCAAACTTATCGTTTAAGTTTAAGTACTGTTTTATATTATCTCTAGCTTTATCAATTAAATGAGCAATTTTCACACCTGCTGTATGAGGACTGTTCGGATTAAAAAAATATTGTGTATTCATTTGAATATATGATTGAATAACGTCCTCATTAGGTTTCGTAGTTGCAGCATTATCAAGATATATCATACTGTCACCTCTTTTTTTCATTATATAATGATACCATAAGTCATTTGCTATAGATATACTTATTAGCTCACAAAAGCATGTAGATAACATTTAGAGGCTGAGACAAATTAATTTGTCTCAGCCTCTATAGTTCTACTATTGTTTATTAACTTCTTCTTCAATTTTTTCACTGATTCCAGGTTCAACTTTTTCAAGTGCTGTTTCAGCAATTTCTACAGCTCTCTTATATCTATTATTAGCAAAGAGTCTTTCTGCTTCATTAAGACTTTTATTCAGTTCATTGTTTTCTTTTCTGTATCTATTACCATACTGAATTAATGTTTCTGCATGAACTGCATTAATTAAAACATCCGTCGTTTCATCTTCGAACTTATTCATTTGTAGTACAATATTACTCACTTTATCTTTAACATATTGTACATTGATTGGTCTTTGACTGAAGATTTTATTAACTTCACGAATTTCATGATCAATTTCATTCTTCATAATGATGAATCTTTCAGGTACACTAGGTAAATTCGACGCCAATAAATTTCTATATATTTCTTCTTTTTTAGATTGAACACGTAATGTGTTTTGTTGAGCAGTTGCTTCATCTTCTCTAAGTGAAACTAAGTGATTTTGAATTTTTTGTTGATTATCATTTATCACTTTAACATGTTCTTCAATATATAATAAGTTATCTTCCACTTCACTATATCGAACATTTGTCTTAGCCATTTCACCTAATATTTCATCATAAACACTGATAAGATTTTGTATTTCATTCTCATACTGTCTAACTTTATGAACATCTTCTTCTGAAATATAGTAATTTTCTCTAACATATTCAATTTCAGTTTGAAGTGTGTAGTTCATATCTTTTGCGTGGAATAATTCGTCTGTAATAATTTCTTTAGATTGTTCTACAGTATTTTTAGATTTCACTTCATGTTCAATCAAATCATACATATCATCTAAAGTATCATTTATTTCAATTATAATGTTCTCAGCTTTAGTCAATTCTAGTCTACCTATTAATGGTTCAACTAAATTAAGTTTGCCACGTAATGTTTGTAAAGTACCTTCAACTTTAACGTGTTCAAGATTATATCCTTCGACTTTTAAATCTCTACAACCAAATTTCAAGTCTTGGAACTGACCTGGTAATTCTTTTTGAACATCTTTAATCAACAATGGAATTTCATTCATATCTTCTTGCATGCGTTTCATATCTGTATTGAGTTGATCTATATGACCACTTGCTTTAATATAATGCCCATCTTCAACAAGTTCTTCATATTGCTCAATTCTAGGTAAAAATGCTTCAATATTTTTCTCAATAAGTTCTGCAGCATCACCAAATTGATGTCTGTTAGCTAATACTTCCCTTTTTGTTTCTCTATAAATTTGTTTAGATTCATCGTATAATTTGTCGCTTGTTTCTACTGTTGTCATTAATTCTGTAACACTCTGAGTTAAACGCGTATATTTCTTCTCTATACCATCCATGATTTTATTAGCATCAGCAATACTTTCTTCTGATTGAGAAAACTTAAATTTATCTAATTCTGCATCTGCGTCGTGAATTTTTGCATCTACAACTTTTAAATCTTCTTGTAAAACAGTTTGCCATTCCCTTTTGAATTGATCATACTTGTCCTTAGCTTCACCATGTATATTTAATTTTTTAAGTTTAGCTAATTCATCTTGAAAAGGTAATTGTTTAATTTTTTGCTTACGCTGCTCGGTCTCAGTAATCAAATTTCGCTTTGATGTACGCAACCATAACATTATACCAATACCAATTAATATAATGATTATAATTGCAAGTGTTATATAAATTGCCATTATGTATTCTCCTCCTAAATCGTTCTCTTTATTATAACGTAAAATATTTATCCAACAAACCTTTTTCTATGCAAAACATATTCAAAATCTTAAAATAGAGATATAATTCAAAAAAATAATGAAATGAGGAACAAAAAATGCCAGAAAATCAATTAGACTATACATTACTTAGTAGACAACTTGATGGTTTATTATCAGGTGAGAAAGATTTAATCGCTAATTTAAGTAATACTTCAGCATTTATCAATCAATTCTTACCAAATATAAATTGGATAGGTTTCTACCTTTTAAAAAATAATGCATTAAAACTAGGACCATTTCAAGGTTTACCTGCCTGTGTTGATATCGAAATAGGAAAAGGTGTATGTGGTACAGCTGTTTCTCAAAAAAAATCTCAACTTGTAGAAGATGTTAATGCATTTCCAGGACATATAGCTTGCGATGCAAATAGCCAATCTGAAATCGTTATACCTATATACTATAACAAAGAAATAATTGGTGTGTTAGATATCGATGCCCCAGTTAAATCACGATTTAGCAAAGAGGATTTACAAGGTTTAGAATTACTTGTTCAAACTCTTGAACAGCATATTCATATTTAAAATATAAATTGACATCCCCCTTCCAAAAAGGTATACTATTCTTTGTGTGAATTAACGAAAGTAGCAGTTAAATATTATAGGGCTCTATGTTATTCCCAAAGAAGGTGTGTTGTGTAACCGCGGCTGCAAGGTGAAGACACAAAAACATAACATATCCTTATGAGCATTTAACATTCTTTCTTGTTTCTTCATAACATTCAAACAAGAAAAAGGAGGAACTTCATTATGGCAAGATTTAGAGGTTCAAACTGGAAAAAATCACGTCGTTTAGGAATTTCATTAAGCGGTACAGGTAAAGAATTAGAAAAACGTCCTTACGTACCAGGTCAACATGGTCCAACTCAACGTAAAAAATTATCTGAGTATGGTCAACAATTACAAGAGAAACAAAAATTACGTTTCATGTACGGAATTAACGAACGTCAATTCCGCAGTATTTTCGAAAAAGCTGGTAACATGAAAGGTGTTCATGGTGATAACTTCATGGCACTATTAGCTTCTCGTTTAGACGCAGTAGTTTACCAATTAGGTTTAGCTCGTACTCGTCGTCAAGCACGTCAATTAGTTAACCACGGTCACGTAACTGTAGATGGCGCTCGTGTAGACATTCCATCTTACACTTTAAAACCAGGTCAAACTATTAGCATTCGTGAAAAATCACAAAAATTAAACATCGTATTAGAATCAGTAGAATTAAGTCACCACGTACCTGATTACTTAACTTTCGATGCTGACAAATTAGAAGGTACTTTCGTACGCGTTCCTGAACGTAGCGAATTATCAGCTGAAATCAATGAACAATTAATCGTTGAGTACTACTCTCGTTAATAGTTATTGCAAAAACCACTTTCAAATTGAAAGTGGTTTTTTTGTTTTTGATTATTTAATTCCCCTTATGTTTCCAACCATTTTTCTATTTTTTGAGGATAATCCGTTATGATGCCATCTACATTTAAATTAATCATTTTTCGAACAGTCTCATCGTCATTAATAGTATAAGGTATTACTTTCATATTTACTTTGTGTGCTTCGTCGACAAATTTTTTTGTAACTATTTTATAATTTGGATTTATGAATGTCGCATATTCCCCTATTTTTCTTATAGAATCTCTACTTATGAATCGATCTTTCTTTTTAATGAGAACTCCTAACTCAATTCTAGAGTTTAAACTTTTAAATTTTTGAATGGATTTTTTGTTAAAAGATTGTATGATGATTTGTTGTTCATTGATGTCATTAGCAATTAAGGATTCAAGAATTTGTTCTTCTATACCCGGATATTTTTCTGGTTGCTTAACTTCGATTAAAAGTTTAATATCTGTATTTCTAATTAAATGTAATACATCGTCAAATAAAGGTATACGTTCTCCTATAAATTCTTCACCTTTCCATTTGCCTATATCATATTTTTGTAATTCCTTATAAACTAAGTTTTTTATTTCGCCTTTTTCTAGTGAAGTGCGTTCTGTTGTAGGATCGTGCATTATAACAAGTTTATGATCTCGCGTTCTATGTATATCGATTTCGAGCATGTCTATATTTAATGTAAGTGCAAATTTATAAGATGCTATTGTATTTTCTGGTACTAGCGAAGGTACCCCTCTATGTGCTACTTTAATTATAGATTGTGGATTATACACATTCATTGTCTACTCCTTAATAATCAGTCATACTATAGATTATACCCAAATATATTTATTTAAAGAAAGGAACATTATAATGACAACACATATTTTTGACTTAAAAGGAACTTGGACTAAAGGTAGAAATGCTTCTGGTCATATAACTACAACTAATTTATCTACTCGAGTATCTATTCCAGAGGTTATGGATGGACCTGAAATTGGTACAAATCCAGATGAAATGTTACTCGGAGCTGCATCAACTTGCTACATGATTACTTTAGCTGCGATGATTGAACGTTCTGAAATTGAAATTGAAAGAATTGAAGTGAATTCAAAAGGACATGTTGATGTTGAAAATGACGTGGTCACTTATAAAAAAATAGAACATTTCCCAGTAATTTATTTAAGTGAAGAACCTGATGAAACGCTACAAAAAAAATTAAATAGACTCGTTCAAAAAGCTGAAGAATCATGCATGGTTACGCGTGCATTAGCTGGAAATGTTCAAGTTATAGCAACTGGAGAAATAAGATTTTAAAATGAAAGCGTTTTAACCAGAATTTTCAATAAATTCACTATTATTTTATTATTTTCTCTGCTACAATATAGAACATAAATTCAGTAAGGAGTGTTTATATATGTATCAGCATGATTCTTTATTACTCGCACCAGGTCCTACTACTGTTCCAAGGGAAATATTAGAAAGAATGAATCTTCCTATGACAGGACATAGAACTAAGGAATTTAGTCAAATCATTCATCAAGCATCAAGAGATTTACAAACAATTTTTGGAGCAAAGCATCCTGTAGCTATTTTAACTTCCTCAGGTACAAGTGCCCTTGAAGCAGCTATGGTTAATATAGCCAATCCAGAAGATAACATTGTGATAATTGTTTCAGGAGCATTTGGCGATAGGTTTAGAAAGATAGCTTCTTCATACCCTTTCAATGCACATATTTTTGAAGTTGAATGGGGAAAAGGTGTTGATTTAAAAGAATTCGAAACATATTTAAACTCACTTAATGTAGATATTAAAGCTATATTTACACAATTCTGTGAAACTTCAACTTCTGTAAAACACCCTATCAACGAATTAGGAAAATTAGTAAAAGAATTTAATCCTGATATTTATTTTATTGTTGATGGCGTAAGTATCATCGGTGCAGTTGAAGTGGATATGGAAGAAGATAATATCGATGTTCTCATTTCAGGTAGTCAAAAGGCAATTATGTTACCACCTGGAGCTGCTTTTGTAGCATATAATGACAGAGCAATTGAACGATTTAAAGAAGTGACGACTTCAAGATTTTATTTAGATTTAAATAAATACATAACTTCTTTAAATGATGATTCAACTCCATTTACACCTGCTGTATCACTTATTAGAGGTGTTCAAGCATATTGTGATTTAATTCGTGAAGAAAAATTTGAAAATACAATTAAAAGACACGAAGTATGTAAAACTGCAGTTAGGGAAAGTTTAAAAGCGTTAGGTATGACTTTGTTAGTTGAAGATCAATTTGCTTCCCCTACTGTAACTGCTTTCGTACCAAACAAAGATGAAGTAAAACAAATTAAAGATGAATTACTTAGCAGATTCAATATTACTATCGCAGGTGGTCAACAACATCTCAAAGGTACTATTTTAAGAGTTGGTCATATGGGTAAAGTTTCTCCTAATGATATGTTGCAATTTATAAGTGCATTAGAAATTATACTTTCAGAAATTCGTGATGAATCAGTAATTGGTAAAGGTGTTTCTAAATTCCAGGAGGTCGTAAATCAATATGTTTAAAGTAATCGTAGTAGATCCAATTTCAGAAGAAGGTTTAAAGAGTTTAACTGACCATGAACAATTTGAAGTAGACATAAATACTGGTCTAAGTGAATCAGAACTTATTAACATTATAGATAGCTATGATGCTTTAATCGTTAGAAGTCAAACCCAAATTACACCACCTATTTTAGATGCAGCAAAAAACTTGCGTGTTGTCGCTAGAGCTGGTGTAGGTGTTGATAATATTGATATAAACTATGCAACTAAACAAGGTATTTTAGTTATTAATGCTCCTGATGGAAACACCATTTCAGCTACTGAACATTCAATGGCTATGATATTATCTATGGCTCGTAACATTCCTGAAGCACATCGTTCATTACAAGATGGTAACTGGGATAGAAAAAAATACCGCGGTACAGAATTATACAAAAAAACACTTGGTGTAATCGGTGCTGGTAGAATTGGACTTGGCGTTGCTAAACGTGCTCAAAGTTTCGGTATGAATATTCTTGCATTTGACCCTTATTTATCAAGTGACGATGCAAAGAGATTAGAAATCACAAGAGCAACAGTTGATGAAATTGCTGAACAAGCTGATTTTATAACTGTCCATACTCCACTAACACCAAAAACGAAAGGTCTTGTAAATGAAGACTTTTTCAATAAAGCTAAACCAAACTTACAAATCATCAATGTTGCTAGAGGTGGAATCATCGATGAAGATGCACTTATTAAAGCTCTAGATGAAGGAAAAATAGAGAAAGCAGCACTTGATGTGTTTACAGAAGAACCTGCGAACAACACGCCATTAACACAACATGAAAAAATCATTGTAACGCCACATCTTGGAGCTTCTACTATTGAAGCTCAAGAAAAAGTTGCTGTCTCAGTTGCTAATGAAATCATCGACATTTTCGAAAACAATAATGTTCTTCATGCAGTTAACGCCCCTCAAATGTCAGGTGAAGTTGAAGAAGAATTAAGACCATTTGTTGAATTAAGTAGAACAACTGGTGAAGTTGGTATACAACTATTTGAAAAAGGTCCAAGAGAATTAAAAATTAAATATCATGGCGAAATAGCACTTGATGACACTAGCTTAATTACAAGACAACTTGTAATGGGTGTATTGCAACAAGATTTAGGTGATCATGTTAATTTAATCAATGCATTAGTACTTCTAAATGAGCAAGGCGTTACGTACCAAATTGAAAAAAATAGTAAAAAGTACGGATTCAGTAACTATATAGAATTAGAATTAGTAAATAAAGAGCATTCTATAAAAATAGGTTCAACCGTATTAAATGGCTATGGTCCAAGAATCGTTCGTATCAACGATTATCCTGTAGACTTTAAACCAGAAAAACATATGCTATTAATTCATCATAATGATCAACCAGGAATTGTAGGTAAAATGGGACAAATCCTTGGTGAACATGGGATTAATATCGCTTCAATGCATTTAGGAAGACATTCTATAGGCGGCGAAGCATTAATGGTATTGTCAATTGATGATGAAGCTTCTGAAGAAACAATAGCTGATTTATTTGCTATAGAAGGCTTCCAAAGCATAAATAAAGTAGAACTTAATCAATCATTATAAACAATAAAGCTAAGACATAATTCAAAACAAATAAGCATATCACTTAACTGATTTTTTCTAGTTTAGTGATATGTTTTTTTATAAGTTTTACGATTTTGTTCGTGCATGCTTGCCTAGGGGTATGGTTCGAGCCTGTAGTCTCTCACACATACCATTCCCTCAGGCGTCAGCACTTCACAAAATCGCTCTCAATATCTATTTTTATACAAAGATTAGAGGCTGAGACAAATTAATTGTCTCAGCCTCTTAGTTATAGAATAGCTAAATTTGCACTAGTTGGGAGAAGTGTAATCATGGGTAGCTATATTTACACTAGTCTAAAGAAGTGTAAGCTTGGGTACCTATAGTTACACTAATCTATAGAAGTGTAAGCATGAGTAGCTATATTTACACTAGTCTAAAGAAGTGTAAGCATGAGTAGCTATATTTACACTAGTCTAAAGAAGTGTAAGCATGGGTATCCATATTTACACTAGTCTAAAGAAGTGTGAGCATGGGTACCTATAGTTACACTAATCTATAGAAGTGTAAGCATGGGTAGCTATATTTACACTAGTCTAAAGAAGTGTAAGCATGAGTAGCTATATTTACACTAGTCTAAAGAAGTGTAAGCATGAGTAGCTATATTTACACTAGTCGGAAGTAGTGTGAATGATTTTCATAAAAAATAAGAGCAGAAATTCAATTTAATAATGAATTTCTGCTCTTTATAAATTTCTAGGACATTTATGTCCAAGTCTTTTATTTTTACTTTTTTATAATAAAATATTTCTAATATCTAATACATTATTTACAATATAATCTGCGTCATAAGACTCTAATTCAGCTTTAGCTGCTTGACCTTTTAATCCTGTTAATGTACCTATAAAAGTGGCCCCTGTCTTCTTAGCACTTAATAAATCTGCTAATGAGTCACCCACAATATATATGTTTTCATTTTCAAAAATCATTTTTTGATTCTGTATATATGTTAAATATTTCTCTGAATCATTACCACTATTGGCAATTAAATAACTAAATGGATTCGGTTTACCAAGTGGCTTGTGTTCCGGATATGTTGTTTCAGCATTCAGCACTTCAGATGCAGTACCAATGTGAAATTCATCAAATTGTTTTAACCACCCTATTGTTTCAAACGGTACTAATGTTTCAGTTCTCGGTCTTCCTGTAGCAATACCTATTTGATATCCGGCTTGTTTTAAATCTTCGAGTAGTTGTGTAACCTTATCAATATCTGCTAAAACAACTTCTTCTTTAATATATCCATTCTTATATGTTGTTCTAGCTGTTTTATGTTCTACTTCTTCATATAATTCTGTACCTAAATACCACTCTTGATATACTTCTTGAGCAATATCCCAGAATTTACTCTTGAGTTCAAAAATTGAAGCATCTTCAACGTTAAGTTCCTCTTTTGCAAAAGCAATTAAATCATGATAAATATTTTCTTTACCTGATGTTGCTTTAGATAAAAATTGTAACGGCGTTTCAATATTAATTTGCGCCCCATTAAGTTTGTTTGCATAATCTTTTAATGTTGCTTCACTGAAATTATCGTTACTGAGATCTAATTTTGAACCTTCTACTTTTTTTAACAATTCAATTAAATGAGTACTTATTACAATAAAAAGCATATCCCAATTTGAATTTAATCCTAAAGACTTTAATTGATTCAAAATTTTGTCATCAATAAACATATCTTTTCTAATTTGCTGTATATCATTTTCCGTTAAATTCTCTAAACTTATTGAGCTTTTTAAATTCAGAAATGATTGACTATGTAATAATTCATAAACAGTCAGCGCTGATACATCGAAACATCTTTCTTCACTCAAAAATACACCATCTACATCAAATAATACTTGTTTCATAATATGCCTCCATTTTTTGAACATTCTGATTATAATTTTAGCATAGTTTCAAATTGAAAACAGTACAATTAAAGCATCTTGAGGATGTAAACGCTTTACATAAATTAGTTCTACTTTTAATGCGCCTCTTATCAGTAATTTTGCTTAGATCTGCTTTTAACGTACCCCTTATTAGCAATTTTGCCTAGAATTGCTTTTAACATACCTCTTATCAGCAATTTTACTTAGAATTGCTTTTAACGTACTGGTATGTCAACAAAAACTTAGACAGAATTCATAAGTTTATAAGAGGTTGGCGTTTGATAATTTAATCCTGCATGTATTCTTTCATTGT
>NZ_RXWZ01000208.1 GCF_003970575.1 Mammaliicoccus fleurettii | reverse complement strand
ATCAATTCTGGTGAATCAAACCCAAGTGATGTTATTAATAAACATACAGATAATGGCGTGGATGTAGCATTTGAAGTAGCTGGTGTAGCATCAACACTTAACTCTGCTATAGACATTACTAGAGCAAGAGGTAATGTTGTTATAGTGTCTATATTTGGTCATCCTATTGAATGGAATCCAATGCAATTAACGAATACAGGTGTAAAACTTACTTCGACAATTGCTTATACACCTACTACATTTCAACAAACAATAGATTTAATTAAAGAAGGTAATTTAAAAGTTAAAGATGTCGTTACTGATGAGATAGAGTTAGATGATATTGTGGAGTCAGGATTTGAACAACTTGTAAACGATAAATCACAAGCAAAAATTCTCGTTAAATTATAATATAGATTATAAAAACTAATGAAAGGAGAATCTCTAATTTGAAGATTCTCCTTTCATTAGTTTTCTTACTGTGATTATTTGTTTTTACTACTTCATTTTTATTATTCTATAAACAGTAGACCTGCTAACACCTGTTTGCTTTGCAATTTCTTCACCCGTATGTTTTTGTTCATCATATAAGAACTTGATTTCTCTTTTCTTGTGGTCAGGTAATGAAGGGCGACCACCTTTT
>NZ_RXWZ01000207.1 GCF_003970575.1 Mammaliicoccus fleurettii | reverse complement strand
CAACAATTAAAAAATTCGATTCAACAATTATCACAGTTAGATAAAGAGATGGTTGAATTATCTCAACAACTCGAATGTTTCGAAGTTATATGTTCAATTCCTGGTATTGGAGAACTAACAGCGGCTATGATTATAGGTGAACTAGGAGATATTACAAAATTTAAATCCAATAAACAATTAAATGCCTATGTCGGTATTGATATCAAAAGATATCAATCTGGTAACACTCAATATAGAGACACT
>NZ_RXWZ01000022.1 GCF_003970575.1 Mammaliicoccus fleurettii | reverse complement strand
ATGTTATATTTATTGTAAATATGCAACAAGTTATAAATATTATAACACATATATAAAGTCCGAATGCAAAGGAGTGCTTAAAATGAAAGCGAATGTATTAATTTCCGGTGGTTCAGGATACATAGGTAAGCATTTAATAAGTACATTAAAAGATGTTGGTAATCTATATACGATTACAAAGTATGAAGCTGATATGATTGACATGGATATCACTTGGAGAAAATGTGATATTTATGTATTAAAGGATATGATTGATGCTTTGGAAGGTATAGACATTGCAATTTATTATTTAGATCCTAATAAAAAATCTGCAAAATTAACACAAAGTACAGCTCGGAATTTGAATTTACTTGCTAGTGATAATATGGCAAAAGCATGTAAAGAAAACAATGTGAAGAAAATCATCTATATTACCGGTTCTCCATTTGATCAAGAAACGATAGATACATTAAAATCAACAGGAATTGAAGTTCAAGCTACAGAGCAATCTATTAAACGACCAGCTGTTTCTATAGAATTACAAAAGTCTAAATTTGATGATGTAAGAAGTGTAGATAGAATGCCCATACCATATGAATGGGACATGGAACAAGTTGTGAAATATTACTTTGAATGGTTACAAGAAACAAGTGGTACCCTTGTCACTACAGAACTAATCGGTGATAAGTATAATGTGTACTTTAAACATAGAAGTAATCCGTTATTAAAATTACAACGAATTACCCCAAGTATTCACGAGGATCTCATTCAGTTTAAAGTTGTTGGAGGCGCACTGGCAGTCAATTTGTATGAGGACAATGGTGTATTGGAATTTAGAAAGCTAAGACTGACGAATGAATTCATCGTACATTTATATAACTATATACCAAGAATACCATGGAGTATTTATTATTTATCTCAAGCACCTATTCATAATGTTACGATGAAAGGCTTTGAAGTGGATTGTAGAATAAAAGACTTTCAGTTACGAACAACGGCTGGAGAAATAAAAAAATATACAAAGTAAGAGGGATAGTATATGAAACTATTAATTATTGAGGATGATGAAACTTTATTTAAAGCTATGAAAAGCCAATTAGAAAAATGGGATTGGTCCGTACATGGTATAAATGATTTTGGCTTAGTGTTTGAAGAATATAAAGCATTACAGCCTGATATGGTTATCATCGATATTCAATTGCCACAATATGATGGATTCTATTGGTGTCGAGCAATTAGAAAACAATCTAACATTCCTATCGTGTTTCTTTCTTCAAGAGATCACCCAATGGATCAAGTGATGAGTATGGAACTGGGTGCAGATGATTTTATTCAAAAACCATTTCATACAGAAGTACTTGTTGCTAAATTACAGGCAATTTATAGAAGAGTTTATCAATATAATAAAGAGGAACCTAGAATTAAATTATGGAATAAAGCACGAGTAGATTATGGCAAACATGTTATAGAGAAAGATGATAATGAAATCTCTCTAACTAAAAATGAAATGTTTATTTTAGAAATATTGCTTAATCATAAGAATGAAGTCGTTAGTAGAGATACAATTATTACAGCATTATGGGATGATGAACAATTTGTTAGTGATAATACTTTAACTGTTAATGTGAATCGTTTAAGGAAAAAACTAACAGACATTGGACTTAATGATTTGATAGAAACGAAAGTAGGCAAAGGTTATATAGCGCATGAGCTGGAGGGATAAAATGATAAAATGGTTTGTTAAGGAAAAATGGACTTGGATATTATTATTTATTCTTATGCAGCTTATTATAATTTTGACAAGTTGGTTAGATGTAGCATTTTCAACAAGAAGTGCATTGTATTTAATAGGTATCAATTTTATTATTTTTATTGTATTTCTATGGTTAATTTATACAAGAGAAACGCGATTTTATATGGCGTTAAAGCATGACATTCCTATAAAAGAAATTGAGCATAAAGCATTAAATCAATCGGCATATGAGAAAATAATTTTCGACTATATTCAAAGTTATGATGAAAGTGTACGACATACTATACATGACCAAAATAAAGAAATTCAGCTTACTAAAAATGACTTACTCGATTGGATACATGAAGTCAAAACGCCTATTACAGCAATGAAGTTATTATTAGATCAAATAGAGGAAACAAAATTAAAACAAGACTTATTATATGAGTGGAGTAGAATAGACTATTTGCTCGATCAACAGCTATATATTAGAAGATTATCTTCAAAGAGTAATGATTTTTATTTTGGACATTATTCATTAAAAGATATGATTATTAAAGAAATTCAACATGCGCGAAATATTAGTATTGCAAAAGGGATAGGCTATGATATTCAAATAGATGACGAAAAAGTTTATACAGATGAAAAATGGTGTCGTACCATTATTAGACAACTGATTAGCAATGCGTTGAAATATACTAAAAATAGTGACATAACTATTTCTACTTATGAACAAAACAATCAATTGCATTTAAAAATCCAAGATAATGGTAGAGGAATAAAAACACGAGATTTGCCAAGAGTATTTGAAAGGGGATTTACTTCAACTACAAATCAAAGAGAGTCGACTGCTACAGGAATGGGACTTTATTTGGTTAGAGAAATTGCTGAAGGTTTAAGTATAAATGTAAATATAAAATCTACATATGGAGAAGGTACGACTGTGTTACTTATTTTCCCACATCCTAACTGTTTTACTGCTCTTGAACAATCAAGTGACAATAATGTCACTTCAAACCTCAAAATGTACGATGATTCAAAGGAGATTAATTAAAAAAGCCTTTAATATTGAATCATAGACAAATTTCAAAGGAGTTTTGAGGATGAGTATTTTAAAAACTGAACAATTAGTAAAAGTGTATGGTTCTAAAAAAAATCAACAAGAAGTATTAAAACAAATAGATATGACTGTAGAGAAAGGTGAATTCATTAGTATAATGGGGCCATCAGGTTCTGGTAAAACGACCCTTTTGAATGTTTTAAGTTCAATTGATTATGCTACGACAGGTCAAATTGAAATAAATGGCCATCTATTACAAAACATGAATAATAGACAAATGTCTAACTTCAGAAAAAAAGAATTAGGCTTTATATTTCAAGAGTATAATTTATTAAATACACTCACTGTACAAGAGAATATTATGTTGCCTTTAACGATTCAAAAAGTATCAAAAAAAGAGGCACAAATAAGATACGAAGAAATCAGTAAAGCGTTAGGTATATTAGATATCAAAGATAAATATCCAAGTGAAATTTCTGGTGGACAAAAACAAAGAACATCTGCAGCAAGAGCATTTATAGGACAACCATCGATTATATTTGCAGATGAGCCGACTGGTGCTTTAGATTCTAAATCTGCATCTGATTTATTGAATAAATTAAATCAAATGAATCAATCAACTCAATCTACAATCATTATGGTTACACATGATTCTGCAGCAGCTAGTTATTCAAATAGAGTTATTTTCTTGAAAGATGGAAAAGTATATTCTGAACTTTATAAAGGAGACGATGATAGAGAGACATTCTATAAAGAAATCATCAAAACACAAAGCGTGTTAGGTGGTGTTGTAAATGAGCTTTAATCAAATCGTTATTAAAAATTTAAGACGTAACATCCGTCATTATGGAATGTATCTCTTTTCAATAACGATGAGTGTAATGTTATTCTTTGGATTTGTTACGTTAAAGTATTCAGAAGATTTGAATGGTGTACAATCAGGTGTTAAGCCAGAAGCGGCTATAAAAGTTGGTATAACAATATTAACGGTGATTATCGTTATATTCCTACTTTATGCAAATAAATTATTTATTAAAAGAAGATCGAGAGAAATAGGCTTATATCAATTAATTGGTATGACAAAGCGTGAAGTTTTTAAAATATTTGCTTTAGAAAATTTTGTACTATATATGTTAACAGTCGTATTTGGTTCGTTTTTAGGTTTCTTCACTTCAAAAATATTATTAATGATTTTATATAAAATCATCGGCATTCAGCAAGAAGCACATTTAAACTTTAGTGGTGAAGCCTTTATCCAAACCATTATATTAATGGTTGTCATTTATTTAATAATTTCTCTTCAAAACATGATATTTATCAAAAGAAAAATAATTCTTAGCTTAATGAATGAATTTAATGCTACAGACACAAAAATTAAAAGAATTAAACTTTATGAATTAATTTTTGGAGCAATTGGTATTTTAATGATTATCGGAGGATATTATTTATCTAGCGTGATGTTTGATCAAATCGGAACAAAAGGTATGATGGGACTTTATGTGAACATGTTGGCGGTATTGTTCTTAACGATAGTAGGTGCTTACCTATTGTTTAGATGTTCAATATCACTCATATTCAATACAATACGCAAATATAAAAAAGGTATGCTCAGTGTTACAGATGTCGTTTCAACGTCATCAATCATGCATAAAATGAAAACAAATGCACTATCACTAACAATTATCGCAACGGTTTCAGCTATGGCGGTCGGACTATTAGCATTGAGCTATATCTCATATTACAATATTGAAGAAACAGCTAGAACTACAGCACCAGATGATTATATTTTTGTAAATAAAGATGCAAATAATCAATTTAAAAAAGCTCTAAATGAAAATAATATACAATTTAAAGAGAAAAATTATAATGTAACACGATATGTAATTGATGATACTAAAGTGTTTGCAGGTGCTAACGATACGACAGGTAAATCATCTGACTTTCCAGCAACGGTTGCAAAATCTTCAGAATTTAAAGATATAGATTTAAAAAATAATGAAGTAGCTGTAGTAGGTTATAGTGATATTCTCGATAAAGTGATTAAAGTTAATGATGATGAACATATGTCATATAAATTGAATAATAAAACTAAGCAACTTAAAGTGAAGTCCATAAGTAAAGAATCTTATCTAGCCTCTATCATCACATTTAATTCACCAATCTATGTAGTTTCAGATGATACATTTGATCAAATGAAACAAAATGAAGTGAAAAATGATGATTATAATGAGCAATATGGACTTAATTTGAGTAACGATAAAGATATCAAAAAAGCTGAACAAATATTTGATAAACAAACAAATGATAACGATACTGCACTTTCATATCAAAAAATATATAAAGATTCAAAAAGTGGAATTGGTGTGATGCTATTCATTTTAGGGTTCTTAGGTATAGCATTTCTACTTTCAACTGGTTGTATCATTTACATTAAGCAAATCGATGAAACAGAGGATGAAACTTCAAATTATATAATCTTAAGAAAATTAGGTTATACATCTCAAGATATGTCTAAAGGTATCGCGTTGAAAATAGGGTTTAACTTTGCATTACCATTAGTAATTGGCTTAAGTCATGGCTATTTTGCAGCTAAATCAGCATGGTTCTTTATGGGGCAATCATTCTATACACCAGTGCTTATAGTAATGTCTCTATATTCTTTAATTTATATTTTGTTTGCTATCTTAGGTTATGTACATTCTAAACGAGTTATACAACGTGTATTATAAAAAAATCAGACTAATGCTTGCCATTAGTCTTTTTTTATGTTATAAAATACCAGTGTAAATAAACTGTTACAGAATGTTTACATATAAGATAAAAGATTAAAATTAAATTAATAAATAGTGGTCGAATTGATTTTGAAAGAGTACAATGAAAGAGTAATTACGTAAATTAAGATGTAAATTTTGGGAGGATTACTAATGTTTAATAAGAAAAAGGATAAGTTTGGTATTCAGTTAGAAGCTATAGCTGAGAATTTAAGCCGCGCATCAGTTGAATTTGGAGAAATGGATTTTGACTCAGAGTTCGACTTAAAAGCTTATTCAGATAAAATAAAAGCCTATGAGTCTAATGGTGATGATCTTATGCACCAAATGATCACTGATTTGAATCAGACATTCATTACACCGATAGAAAGAGAAGATATTTTAGAATTATGTGATGCATTAGATGATGTATTAGATGAAATGGAAGAAACTTCAGCGATGTTTGAAATGTACTCTATTAGTTATTCAGACGACTACATGGCAGAATTCGTTAAGAACATACAAGCCGCAATCAAAGAAATTGAAATAGCTGTAACTTTAGTAGCTGAAAAGAAATTCTCACATATTCGTGTTCATTCAATCAACATTAAAGAATATGAAACGAATTGTGATGTTATTTTAAGAGAATCTATCAAATACATTTTCAACAGTGAAACAGATCCAGTAACATTAATTAAAATTAAAGATATTTATGAATCATTAGAAGATGTAGCAGATAAATGTCAATTAGTAGCAAACAAATTAGAACAAATTATTATGAAAAATAGCTAAGGAGTTTTAAAAAATGGATAGTTTACTCATTATTACTGTAGCTATTGTTGTATGTGCATTACTTTTTGACTTTATTAATGGTTTTCATGACACAGCCAATGCAATCGCAACAGCAGTATCTACAAAAGCACTAAAGCCAAGACATGCAATTATATTAGCAGCGGTTATGAACTTTATCGGTGCGTTAGTCGCTACTGGTGTTGCTCAAACAATTGCCAAAGATATTGTAGATCCATTTAAATTAGAAAATGGTTCAATTGTGATATTAGCAGCTTTAATTTCGGCAATAGCATGGAATCTTATTACTTGGTACTTCGGGATCCCAAGTTCATCTTCACACGCATTAATAGGTTCAATTGCAGGGGCGGCTATTGCATCTGCAGGATTTGGAGTATTACATTACCAAGGATTTTCTAAAATTATACTAGCTTTAATCGCATCACCACTATTAGCATTTATAGTTGGTTTTACAGTATATTCTATATTCAAAGTAGTGTTTAAAAATAATAATTTGACTAAAACAAATAGAAACTTTAGATTTATACAAATTGGTACTGCAGCTTTACAAGCATTTTCTCATGGTACAAATGATGCTCAAAAAGCAATGGGTATTATTACAATGGCGCTTATTTCAGCAAATATGCAATCAACAACAGACATTGAGCTATGGGTTAAAGTAAGTTGTGCTACTGCAATGGGGCTTGGAACTGCAGTAGGTGGTTGGAAAATAATTAAAACTGTTGGTGGAAATATTATGAAAATACGTCCAGCTAACGGTGTAGCAGCAGATTTATCATCAGCATTTATTATATTTGGTGCTACTTTCATTCACTTACCAGTATCAACTACACATGTTGTATCTTCATCTATATTAGGTGTAGGTTCATCACAGCGCGTAAAAGGTGTGAAATGGACAACAGCACAAAGAATGATTATTACATGGATTATAACGTTACCAGTATCAATCTTACTTGCGTTTGTTATTTATCATATTTGTATGTTATTTGTATAAGAAATAAAACGATAAGAGGCTGGGACAATATATTTGTCTCAGCCTCATTTTGCTATTTTAATTCAGGTCAAATCCGGTAAAAACGCACGAAGACTTTTGAGATATCGTGCGATTCACCCATATGATAATGTACACTGTACACTGTACACTGTACATTTTATTAACCTACATACAAACAAAAAAAGCCAGTTCACAATGTGAACTGGCTTTTTAAATATTAATGAATATATGAATAGTTATATACTTGAGAAGCTGGTATTGTTCTATAATCAGTAACACCAGGTGCTGTATTGTAGTTAGTTTCTGAAACTAGTAAACTACCATCTGAATTAATAGATTCAACGTATGACACGTGACCATATTGTCCAGTTGTAGATTGCATAATTGAACCAACTGCAGGTGTGCTATCTACACGGAACCCGTCAGCTTGTGCAGCGCCAGCCCAATATTTTGCATCTCCCCAGTAAGTGCTAATTGCACTACCAGCTTGTGATCTACGGTCAAATACGTAATATGTACATTGTCCCCAGTCATATAAGTTTTGGTCATTGAACGATTGGCTACCACCAGTTTGAGATGGTTGTGTATTGTTAGATGGGGCAGTTGCTGTATCGCTACCACTTCCACCAGCAATTTTTAAGTTTTGACCTGGATAGATAATATAACCTTTTAAATTATTTGATTTCATAAGTTGGTCAACTGAAACACCGTGTTGTTGAGCGATTACATCTAATGAATCACCATTTTTAACTGTGTATGTAGAACCTGAAGTTGCTGTACTTTCTTGAGAGCCACTTCCTCCAGCTGAACTACTTCCGTTTACAGTAATGACTTGTCCTGGGAAAATCATGTTTCCTGAAATATTGTTACTAGATTTCAGTTGATCAACAGACACACCATATTCGTCTGCAATAATCCATAAAGATTCACCATTTTTTACAGTGTGTTGAGTTGATGCTTCTGCATCGTTGTGAGCTGCTATAGCTGCAACACCTGAAACTGCTGTTACTGCGAATGCAAATTTTTTCAAAGGCTTATCCTCCTCGTTATCTAAAAAATATAAAAACAGAATACTAATATATATAAATCCTTCGATAGATTTAATGGTAACAAAAATAACATTACATGTACTGTCTGTAATCACTTTGTAATAAAAACACAATAATTAGAACACGCTTTTATAATAAAAATTTAACTCACTAAAACGTGTTGTGAGCGTATCCAAATGTAATATGGTAAATTATGTATGTGAACTAAATGTTACAATTATGTAGAGACCTCACAATTGATATATAGCGTTATAACATGTAAAATGTTGGTATTACTTATAAAAAAGGAATGATTATGGATGAGTTATGAACATAATTATGGATCATATCAAGCTGATGACACACATGGTTCAGCAATTAGAAAAACTTGGCTATATTTCTTATACTATTGGGTGATTTTTGGTATTGGAACTTATTTAGGTCAATTTGTACCACCGGCATTACATCTTCCAATAACGATAGGATTATTTGTACTTATAATGCTCACACTATTTGTAAAATCATCTAGAAAATTTAGCGGTCTTATATCAAATGTCTTTGCTTTCTTAATAGGTATTATTTCATATACTTCCTTTATGTATTATTTAGGCACATTAGGAACTCAAGCATTTTATGGAAATATTGCATTAGCTATTGGTGCATTCGCAGCATTCGGAATTTTAGGTTATTTTATGATTGATGATGCATCAGGTTTAGGTAAATATTTATTCGTTACATTAATTGCACTTATTTTTGCGAGTCTTTTAGGTTTATTTTTGAATAACCCAATTTTTCATACAGTATTATCAGTAATTGGTATAGGTTTATTCTTACTATATACTGTTTACGACTTTAACCGTATGAAGTTAGGCAATTTTTCTCCAAGGGAAATGGGATTCAATTTATTTATCAATCTTCTTAATATCATTATGCACATATTAAGACTCGCAAGTATTATTAAAGATTAAAATAGTTACTAAAGCGGCTGAAACAAATTAAATGTCTCAGTCGCTTATTATTTTTTGACCTGTAAACTTTGCCAGATTAGATCAATATTGTATAATAAGTATGTTAAATAACTCACTTTGAAAGAGAGATGGAATTATGGGACGTAAATGGAATAATATTAAAGATAAAAAAGCCCAAAAAGATAAAAATACAAGTAGAATTTATGCTAAATTTGGCCGTGAAATTTATGTAGCTGCTAAATCAGGTGAACCAGATCCTGAATCAAACCAAAATCTTAAATTTGTATTAGAAAAAGCTAAAACTTATTCTGTTCCAAAACATATTATTGATAAAGCCATAGAAAAAGCTAAAGGTGGATCAGAAGAAAATTATGATGAGCTAAGATATGAAGGTTTTGGGCCAAGTGGTTCAATGCTAATTGTTGATGCATTAACTAATAATGTAAACCGTACAGCTAGTGATGTTCGTGCAGCATTCGGTAAAAATGGCGGCAATATGGGTGTATCTGGATCAGTTGCATACATGTTTAATCATACTGCTGTATTTGCATTTAAAGGAAAATCTGTTGATGAAATTTTTGAACTTTTATTAGAAGAAGATTTAGATGTAAGAGATGTTGTTGAAGAAGAAGAGTTAACAATTGTTTATGCAGAACCTGATCAATTTTCACAAGTTCAAAATGTTCTTAAAGAAAATGGCGTAGAAGATTTTGAAGTTGCTGAACTATCAATGCTAGCTCAATCGGAAGTAACTTTATCAGAAGAAGATCAAGATACTTTTGAAAAGTTAGTAGATGCTATTGAAGATTTAGAAGATGTTCAACAAGTATTTCATAATGTAGATTTATAATAAGGAGTGCTTATGAATAAAGAAAAATGGATTAATATGCTTGATTTAATGCCTCATCCTGAAGGTGGATATTATAAAGAAGTCATTAAATCAGAACAAACACTAAGTGATCATAACGCTTTATATACAAGTATTTACTTCTTATTAGAAAAGAACAATATATCTCATTTTCACAGAATACAATCAGATGAAGTGTGGTATTATCATGCAGGTCAAACGTTGACAGTGCATATGATACATCCAGATGGAAAGTATGAACAAGTTAACGTCGGACCTCATGTTGATAAAGGTGATGTATTGCAAGCGTTAGTACCTAAAGGTGTTATATTCGCTTCAACAGTTGAAGGAGACAATGACTATGCACTAGTAGGGTGTATGTGTTCACCAGGCTTTCAGTTTGAGAAATTCGAACTTTTCACACAAGATGAATTGTTAGAACAGTATCCACAACATGAAGAAGCGATTAAAAAATATGCATTTGAATCTATTAAGTAATCTATTATTAATAAAATGAAAAACGTCCAATTCGAATAATACGAATTGGACGTTTTTATGATTATTATAGTTCTCCATATACTTCTTTTGCAGTTTCAATAACGTAAGATAATTTTTTCCATTGATCTTCTTCAGAAAGGATATTACCTTCTTCTGTTGAAGCGAATCCACATTGTGGACTCAAACATAATTGTTCTTTTGAAACATATTTAGTAGCTTCATCTAATCTGTCTAAAATATTTTGCTTATTTTCTAATTCGCCTGTCTTAGAAGTGAAAAGACCTAAAACGATATAAGCATCATCTCTATTGAAATGTCTTAATGGTTCAAAGTCACCAGAGCGGTTATCGTCATATTCTAGGAAGAAACCTTGTAATTTCTCAGTGAATAAATCTTTAGCGATTGGCTCGTAACCACCTGTTATTGCCCACGATGATTGATAGTTACCACGACAAATATGAGTTGTGATAAGTAAATCTTCCGGCAAGTCTGCTAATGCATCATTGACTACTTTTGCTGCTAGTTTAATAGCTTCTTCTTTTTCTTCAGCAGTACGTTCTCTATTCTTAATTAGTTGTGTTGTTGCAGCTAACCCAGCCCAATATACATCGTCAATTTGTAAATAACGGCAGCCTAGGTCATAGAACTTAAGTATAGATTGGCGATAAGCTTCTGATACATCTTTAGCATATTCATAAATATCTGGATAAATTTCCTGATTTAAAATGTTTGGATGGAATAATTGATTAGGACTTGGAATAGAAACTTTGCTTGCAGCTCTACCATTTACTTTTTTGTGTAAATAATCAAAATGTTCAAAGTGTGGGTGCTCTGGATTAAATTTCACTTTACCTACAACTTTTACATCATGCTTTTTAGTTTCTACACCATTAAAAGTTAGCCCGATTTCTGGTTCGTAATCTTCAATACCTGTTAAATTCTCTAAGAAATCAAAATGCCAGTAAGAACGACGGAACTCTCCGTCAGTTATACTTTTTAATCCGACTTCTAATTGTTTTTCGATGATTTTATCAATTTCTTGGTCTTCAACTTTTTTTAATTCAGTTCCCGGAATTTCACCTTCTGAATATTGTTGACGTGCTTTTTTTAATGGTTCTGTTCTTAATAAACTGCCTACATGATCAGCACGGAAAGGTCTTAATGGTTCTGTCAATTTACTTCACTCCTATGTATATACTCTAAAAATTCTGAAAAATTTGATATTAATTAAAATTAACAAAGTAATACATCGGTGTCAATTGAATTTTGGTATAATCAAAGTAAAAGGGGTGAATTAAACACTTGGCTAATAAAATAAAGAAAAGTCAAAAGAAAAAAAGTAATTCAGTAAAAAGAAAAAAGAAAAATAATAAAAAGAAAAATAAATTTCAAAAAAAGCATTTATTATGGATTGTATGCTTATTAGTGGTGCTTGTTATTGTCGTAAGTATTTTTCATGTGTTTAAAAATTTACCTCACGGAGTTTCCAAAATAAGTTCTGAAACTAAAACGAATCATGTTGAATTATTAACAGATGTCACTTATAAATCTGGTAATAAAATGCATTATGAACATGAAATATTTGATAAAGTTAATGAAACAATAAATGAAGCTAATGACTTTATTATTATGGACATGTTTTTATTTAATAATTACAAAACTGGAGATAAAACATATCCAAATATAACGCATCGATTAACTCAATCACTCATTGCTAAAAAGAAAGAGAATCCAAATATTAGAATTATTGTCATTACGGATCCGATTAATTCATTCTATGGTTCTTATACACCGAGAAATATTAAGGCTTTAAAAGCAAACAACATAGATGTCCATTACACTGATCTAAGTAAATTGAGGGATTCTAATCCAATCTATTCAGGAACTTATAGAACGTTCTTTCAATGGTTTGGAAATAGTGAAAATGGTAAATTAAATAATCCTTTAAGCAGTGAAGGTCCTGATGTTACAGTAAGAGGCTATTTAAAAATACTAAATATGAAAGCAAACCATAGAAAGACACTTGTAACTGAAAAGCACGGTATGGTCTTATCAAGTAATCCACATGATCCGAGTGGATATCATCAAAATGTTGGTGTAAGAGTAACAGGACCCATTCAAAATGCAATCATTAAATCCGAAATAGCCGTAGCAAATATGAGCGGTGCACAATATTCAGCGAGTGACTTTAAGATTAACAATAATAGTTGGCGTGATGATGCAACATACTCAGTGCAACTAGCTACTGAAGGAAAAATTAAAGAACAAATTCTTAAAAATATAAAAAAATCACAATCTAAAGATCGAATTTCGATAGGCATGTTTTATTTATCCGATAGAGATGTAATCAACGAACTTATTAAAGCATCAAAAAGAAATGTGCAAATAAAGCTTATTTTAGATATTAATAAAGAAGCTTTTGGCAAAGAAAAACCAGGCGTACCAAATAAACCTGTAGCAAGTGAATTAGTAAATCGTTCAAAAGGGAATATTAAAGTAAAATGGGCATTAAGTAATGGCGAGCAATTTCATTCAAAATATTTATTGTTTGAACAACATGAAAACAAGAATGCTGCGATGATTTTAGGATCATCTAATCTAACACGTAGAAATATAGAAGATTATAACTTAGAAACAGACATCATAATTAAAGGTAAACAAGATGACGAAGCATTTACGAAACTATCTCAAAACTTTAATAAAGCATGGGATAATAAAAAATACACAATCACAGCACAATATGATGAATTTAAAGATGAATCATTGTGGAAGAGAGTATTGTATAGAATTCAAGAAAAAACTGGATTATCTAGTTTTTAATAGTTGGAAAGATAGAAGACATCTATATTTACAAAAGTTGAAAGAAGTGTGAGCAAGGATAGCCATATTTACAAAAGTTGAAAGAAGTGTGAGCAAGGGTAGCCATATTCACACAAGTCGAGAGAAGTGTAAGCAAGGACAGCCATATTCACACAAGTCGAGAGAAGTGTAAGTAAGGACACCCATATTTACAAAAGTTGAAAGAAGTGTGAGCAAGGACATCCATATTCACACAAGTGGGAAGAAGTGTAAATGATTTTATAACAAAAAAGAGCAGAAATTCAATTTTAACAATGAATTTCTACTCTTTTTTATTATCTATTGATTTTAATAATATTACGATACATAATATCGGCCATCTTTTCTGGTGTTTCTTCACAACCATTTTTCAACCAGCTATATATAGAAGCTATTTGTCCGCCGACTGTGTAATCAAGAAAGTAGTTTACCTCTTCTAGTGTACCAAGACTATGAATCAACTTAGCAAATCTAGTTTTTAAGAGTGAAATAAAATTAATAATTAGTTCTCGCTCAGGATGTGTAACAAATACACTTGTAAAAAATCTTTGATGTTTAGCAATATAATAAAATACATTTGTAAAATATTGTTTTACGTATTTTCTTCTGTCATCAGGATTGTCTATAATAGAGCGTTCTATATTATCCATTAAAGTTTCATAATTCATCATATGGAATCTTTTTATTTCTTCGTAAGTTTCATATTTATCTTTAAAATGTGCATAAAAAGTAGAACGGTTAATACCACATTCTGCACACAACATTTTTATTGTTATTTCTTCAAAATGATAATGTTCTAATAAGTAAACCATATTACTCGTGATTAATTGCCTTGCATGTTTTTTCATATTTCACCTCGAATAATTACATAACTTATATTTTAACAAAAAGAGACGAAAATATACATTAATATTCCTTTTAAATATGAATATATTATGAATATTTATCTAACTTTTCTGTCATTTTAACCCGACAAATTTTTGGAATTTGTTGGTTTAATTTATTTTCATAGAGACGTATAATAAACAAATCATTGAAATATGGAGGAAATAGAGTAATGAAAAAAATAGTGCTTGTAAATGTTATCACTATAGTAATTTTAGTAGCAATCGGACTAGTAGGATTCCATTATTATAGTGAAGCAACAGATTATGTAAAGACAGAAAATGCAAAAGTAGACGGTGAGCAAATTAAGATTGCTAGCCCAGTTTCAGGTAACTTGGACAGCTTCGATGCTGAAGAAGGTAAAGAGTACGGTAAAGGCGATAAACTAGGAGAAGTTTCTGGTAAAGGTGAAGATGGACAATCTCAAACTATGGACATTAAAGCACCTTCAAAAAGTACTATCGTTAAAACTTCTGCAACAGAAGATAGTTTAGTTCAAGCAGGATCACCAATTGCATATGCATATAATTTTGATGATTTATATGTTACAGCAAATATTGATGATACAGACGTTGAAGATGTAGAAAAAGGACAGGCTGTTGACGTTTATATTGATGGCCAAGAAGCTAGTGTTAAAGGTAAAGTGTCTCAAGTTGGATTAGCAACAGCATCAAGTTTCTCAATGATGCCTTCATCAAATAGTAATGGAAACTATACAAAGGTGACACAAGTTGTTCCAGTGAAAATCACATTTGATTCTAAGCCATCAACAAATGTTGTTCCAGGAATGAATGTTGAAGTTCGAATCCATAAGAATTAAGGAGGGTGTATTATGACATCAACCTTTACGGTGGCTTATATAATTATTGCAATCCTTTTATGGGTTGGAATTAATGCATTTGTAGTAAAACGAAAAAAAAGCAAATCAGTTGCTAAAGATGTTTCAGATAATTCAAAAGTGAATGATGAAACTCAATTGAAATCAAAAGATGAAGACAACATCGATAAAAACAAACACACTCATATTGAAAAGATGGAAGAAGATAATGAACCGGCTAAAACAGAGACGGAGAAAACGACTTCTAACGATATGAAAACTGATGAACAAAATGATTCTAATGAAGAACATGAAGATTTATCAGACCGTGGTATGGAATTAAAAGATGATGAACCAATTAATGAACAAATTAAGAAAAATCATGTTAACTTCGTATACGGTAAAGGCATTTCAAGAAATAAAATTTTAGTTGCGATGATGTTTGGTATGTTTATCGCAATACTAAACCAAACATTATTAAACGTAGCTTTGCCTGTAATTAATAATGAATTTAGTATTTCTGCATCTACTGGTCAATGGTTAATGACAGGGTTCATGCTTGTAAATGGTATTTTAATTCCTATAAGTGCATTCTTAATTAGTAAGTATTCATATAGAAAATTATTCCTTATCGCAATGGTTCTATTTACGATTGGGTCAATAGTATGTGCCATTTCATTTAACTTCCCAATGATGATGACAGGTCGTGTCGTTCAAGCAATTGGTGCTGGTATATTAATGCCATTAGGTTCAAATGTATTTATGACAATTTTCCCACCAGAAAAACGTGGTGCTGCAATGGGTACTTTAGGTATCGCGTTTATTTTAGCACCTGCAATTGGTCCAACGTTATCAGGTTGGATCGTTCAGAACTATCATTGGAACATAATGTTCTATGGTATGTTTGCTATCGGATTAGTATCTATAATCATTAGTTTCTTCTGGTTCAAGATTTATCAACAAACATCTAATCCTAAACCTGATGTGCCAGGTATTGTATTCAGTACACTCGGCTTTGGTTTACTATTATACGGATTTAGTGAAGCGGGTAACGATGGTTGGACTTCATTAACAGTTTCTTTATCATTAGTTATCGGTCTAATCTTTACAATATTATTTGTTGTTCGTGAAGTTAGAATGAAAAATCCAATGCTTGATATGTCTGCACTGAAATATTCAGGGTTTACATTGACAACATTAATCAATGTGATTGTAACGATGAGTTTATTTGGTGGTATGATTTTATTACCTATATACTTACAAAATTTACGTGGCTTTTCTCCTTTAGATTCAGGTCTATTATTATTACCAGGATCACTTATTATGGGATTCATGGGTCCAATTGCTGGTAAAATGTTAGACTCATTTGGTATTAAACCATTAGCTTTAATTGGTTTAACAATAATGACAATAGCAACTTGGGAACTGACACAATTAAATATGGATACACCATATACAACAATATTAGTTATATATATCGTACGTTCATTCGGTATGAGTTTTATAATGATGCCGATTATGACTGCAGGTATGAATTCATTGCCTCAAAGACTTATTCCGCATGGTAATGCAATAAGTAATACTGTTAGACAACTAGCAGGGTCAATTGGTACAGCAATACTTGTAACAGTTATGACTCAAAATACGACTTCTCATTTAGCTAACATGTCAGATAACTTAGACTCAACTAATCCTATGATTCAAGAACAAGTTAAAGCACTTTCTGATTCAGTTGGTGGAGATGATGCTGGTAAATCTGTACTTATCGAATATTTAAATAAATTAGCAACTGTACAAGGTATCAACGATGCTTTCTGGATTGCTACATTATTTAGTGTTATTGCATTAATCTTAAGTTTATTCTTAAAAGGTAAATCTCATTATTTATCTAAGGAATAGCAATGATTTCTAGAATTAAAAATATAAATTGGCTTTGTATTTTTAAATTATATATTAAAAATTAATTGTTAAAATACTACAAGTAAACATCATGTTTCTTGTAGTATTTTTTTATAAATAAAAATTTAATTTAGAAAACCTATCTTGAATGCTTTGAATCGGGGCGAGTTTTTTATATAATGTAAAAAAGGAGTTGGTAACTTGTGAAAGTTAAGTATATTGACAAACGTCATTGGCGACGTCTCCTTAATCGCGAATATAAAGAAGTTGTACTGGATACGAATCACTTTAAAGGACTTGTTGGCTTAGTTACAATGGTACAGGTGAAGGAACCTTTAAAGGTTAATGTTGTAGGGAAAGAAATTACAGCTGCGGATAATGGTTATAAATGGATGCAGATCTTGCCAGAGAAAAAGCCGTATAGTATAACTGTAATGTATGACAAACAAAACAGACCAGTACAATACTATTTTGATGTGAATTTGAGGAATATCACTCAACTCGGTAATGCTAGAACGCTAGATTTATGTTTGGATGTGTTAGTAATACCGAAGACAGGTGAATATGAACTTGTTGATGAAGATGATTTAGAAAGAATGCTAAAAGAGAAAAAAATATCTAAAGCTCAATTTCATAAAGCATATGTAACGGCACATGAGATTATGTTTAAATTAGAAACTGACTTCAAAGGAATTGAAAAGAGAATCAGATATTGTTTTCATGAAATTATGAACGCAAAGTAATGAAACAACTATTTAATTGGATATATCTATAAATAAAAACGAGGATGCCTTTTATTAATGGCAATCCCCGTTTTTTAATTTTTATAATAATATTAATGCTAATATTATTGCAACTGGTCCGACAACGAAACAATATTTACTAAAGATGCCGAGTTGACCACGTTCCATAATACCTTGTAACCATTTCAATGAGAAATAACTCGCTACAAGTGAAGCTACAAATGCAAATGCATATGAAATCATTAGTGATGTATCTGGAGGTGTTTCAATAATATCTTTAACGCCAAGTAAAGCCGTCCCAAGACTTACAGGTATATAAAGTAAGAATGAGAATTTAAACGCTGTTTTTTGATTCATCCCAACACCTAAAGCACCAACGATAGTGGCACCACTACGACTAATTCCAGGTATTAAAGCAACAGCTTGGAATAAACCTACAATTATGGCATCTTTAAGCGTTAAATCACCTTCTAATTTTTGGCCACGTTTATTTTTAATAAACCATAAGGCAATACCTGTTACGATAAGCATAAATCCTACCATGATTACACTTTTAGTATCACCAATTATATCCTTAAAGATAATGCCTAATACACCAGCTGGTATAGTGGCAATTACTAAATACATAGCAAGTTGAAAATTCTTTTTAACAGTTTCAGTACGATTGCCTTTAATATATTTTAATGTGTCGACAATTAATTCGATAATGTCTTTGCGGAATAATATAAGTACAGCAATCAATGAAGCGGTATTAACTACAATTTCAAATGTTAATCCTTCAGTATGTAATCCTAAAAATTCTTGTGCCATTACTAAGTGTCCGCTTGAAGAAATGGGTATGGGTTCTGTTATTCCTTGAAGTAAGCCAAGGAATATATATTTTATAATTTCTAAAAAGTTCATGATTTTATCCTTCCTATTTTATGTACATTCTCAACTATAACGAATTATAATTAGAGTTTCAATTTTAGAATTAAAAAAATTAATATTTCGGTCTAAAGTTGTAGTCGTGGTGCTTGAATTAAATCATGGTATAATAAAATGAAAGTAAGGAGTGTGTCATTTGAAAGTAGATGATTATAAGTTATTAGTAACATTAGAAGATGTAAAGACTTTGCGAAAAGCTGCAGACATTCTCTACATATCGCAGCCAGCAGTCAGTCAGAGATTGAAATCTATAGAAACCTTTTTTGGTATAGACATTTTTATAAGAACAAAAAAGCAGCTTATTACAACTAATGAAGGATCCTTAGTCATAGAACATGCAAGAAAAATGTTGAAAGAAGAACGTTTACTATTAGATAAAATTAGTTCGAAATTAGGAGAAGTAAACGGAAGCATTTCAATAGGTGTTTCTTCGTTGATTGGGCAAACAATTCTTCCACAAGTTATGGGGGAATATACGCATTTATATCCAAATGTAGATATACAATTACAAATTGGCTCTAGTGAACATATAAAACAATATCAAAATGACTTTCACATCATGGTAGTTAGAGGAAACGAAGTGATGAATGTTCAAAATGACCTTTTACTAAATGAACAACATTATTTTATTTATCCTAAAAGTAAAAAACAGGATTTACATCTATTACCAATGATTGAGTTTCAAGCAGAACCAATTTACTTAAAACAAATTGAAGAGTGGTATTCCGATTATTTACAACAAGAATACCACGCACTAATTAAAGTAGACCAAATTGCTACATGCAAAGAACTCTTATTAAATGGAGTAGGCGTAACAGTATTGCCAGAATTGGTAATAGGTGACATAGATACAGATAAATTTGAAATCAAGAAGTTAAATGTTATGCGTAAACCACTTACACGATCAACTTATATTTGTTATGAACATAATGTCTTACAGTTACCACAAGTTAAATCATTCATTGAAGTACTGAAAAATTATATTAATCAACTTGAAATAGGTAAGAAATAACGGATTAAAGGTTTTTTTGAATTAATCGAAGAGATTGGTTAAGTTGTAGATTAAGTCGGCAGTTAATCGAAGAGATTGGTTAAGTTGTAGATTAAGTCGGCAGTTAATCTAAGAGATCGGTTAAGTTGTAGATTAAGTCAGGAGTTAATCGAAGAGATGGCGTAAGTTGTAGATTAAGTCGAAAGTTAATCGAAGAGATTGGTAAAGTTGTAGATTAAGTCAGAAGTTAATCGAAGAGATGGCGTAAATTGTAGATTAACTCAAAATCAACACTATACAAAGAAAGGCTGAGACAATTAATTTGTCTCAGCCTATTTATATCTGAAGCCTTCGTGTTTATGAAAGGCGCTTATGTAATTTATTGAAAATATCACGTGTTTCTTCATTGATACCTTTGTGATTTAATATATATTCTATGCGCTCACGATTGCTACTATCTTTATAACGTGTTTCATTAAGCTCATAAATGGAAAGTTGTGGTTTACATGTATTTAATAATTTCATGTTATCATTCTGGGATACATCGCCTTCTTTGATTACTCGAAAATAGCATCCTGTTTTTAAATTGTCTGCCATACGTTTGACTAAATCTTTTATTCCATATCTTAAAGCGATTGTAGCACAAGGTTGTCTTGGACAAGAAACTTGAATGATGGCTTCACCAAGTTGATAAGTATCTCCAATATTTAAATCTTTTTCGGTTAAGCCAGACACTGTAATATTTTCACCAAAAATCGCATATTTGGGTAGTCGATCTATAATGTCATTCCAATAGGCATAGTTATCTTTACTGTAAAAACAAATAGCTTTTTCTGGACCACCATGACCTTTATATTGTTGTTGATCTTCAACGAATCCTGTTTTTGAAAGATACATTTTACTTTCGAAGGGTTCTTTAAAAATAGCAGTTTTTTTAGTCTTTTGATTGTTAAAAGTCACATCTTCGACTTTTCCAATTGAAATATAGTTCACTTTGTATTCCACTACAATATCCCCTTTAATTATATTTAGTAATGATTTTACATGTTTGTGATAAATATATCAATTAAGCGTTGACGTAATAGGTGTTTAGCATTAAAGTACAAACATATAATAAAAATATAGGAAGTTGTGAATTCATGTTTTTGAAATTATTTCAAATAAAAAATTATAAGCTCTTTACAGTTAATATGGGCTTATTAGGAATGGCTATTGCTATAACGGTTCCTTTTTTAGTATTGTATGCGACTCAGCAATTAGGGATGTCTAAAGGACAGTACGGTTTATTAATGGCGCTTGCAGCTAGTGCATCATTTACTGTGAACTCTATTGTTGCAAGATTCTCTGATAGTGGAAAAATTAATCGTAAATATCTCATCATCACCGCTTTAATAATGGGGGCGTTATGTTTCTCGATTTATTTCTACATACATACTATATGGCTGTTCATCGCTTTATATGCGATGTTTCAAGGGCTTGCTGCACCTGCAATGCCTCAAATGTATGCCTCAGCACGTGAATCTATAAATGAATCTGCTTATAAAGATAGAAGTATATTTGCCAATACTGTTCTACGTTCTACATTTTCATTAGGGTTTTTATTTGGTCCATTAATCGGAACATTATTACTTAGCATATTTGGGTATGATGGTTTATTTGGTGGAACGATGACATTATTTTTAACAGTTTTAGTTTTATTAATTATTTTTTATAAAGAACCTAAGAAAATTATCAATAATGCAATTGGAAACTTTCCTGAAAAGAAAGCTCCAAACTTAGTAAAAGAACCTACATTATTGATACCATTTTTAGCATTTATTTTATTACATGTTGGACAATGGATGTATACTTTAAATATGCCTTTATATGTAACGGAATATTTGAAAGATGATGAGTCGCATGTAGGGTATTTAGCAAGTCTATGTGCAGGTTTAGAAGTACCTTTCATGATTATATTAGGTATTATAGCAAGTAAATTTAAAACTAAGACACTACTTATGGTCGGAGCAATATTCGGATTCGGTTATTACTTTAGTATAGGTGTGTTTGATAGTTTCCAAGCAATGTTAATTGGTCAATTAGCATTAGCATTTTTCTTAGCAATTTTACTTGGATTAGGAATCAGTTATTTCCAAGACATTTTACCAGAGTTTCCTGGATATGCATCAACATTGTTTGCTAACGCTATGGTAATAGGTCAGCTAGGCGGAAATTTACTCGGTGGTGTGATGAGTGATATAGTAGGTCTAGGAAATGTGTTCTTCGTTTCAAGTTTATCAATAGGATTAGCATTTATATTATTAATTTTTACAGTAGAACATGTAACACATAATAACGTTAAAACAAGTTAGGAGTAAAATAATGACAGCAATAAGTTGGATATTAATTATACTAATGTTTGTAATTGCCTTTGTTGGTTTAATCAAACCAATTATTCCATCAGTACTATTTTTATGGGTAGGCTATTTTATATATCATTTTGCAATTGATTCAAGTAAATTATCGTGGATCTTCTGGACTGTAATGGTAGTACTTACTATATTTATGATACTTTCAGATATCATAATGAATAGCTATTTCGTTAAGAAATTCGGTGGATCTAAACTAGGAGAAACAATGGCAGCAGTCGGTGTAATAATAGGTTGTTTCGTGTTTCCACCATTTGGTATCATCATCGTACCTTTCGTATTAGTATTTGTTACTGAGATGATTCAAAAAAATGATATTTCAGCAGCTACGAATGCAAGTATCGGTTCATTACTTGGTTTCTTAACCAGTTCTATAGCCAAAGCCTTAATCATGCTCGTTATGGTTGTATGGTTCTTTATTGATATAATCTTTTAAAGAGAATCCCCCGATTCGTTGGAATGCCAACAAATCGGGGGATTTTTAATAGTTATATTTAAGTTGAAGGATTATTTTTTAGGGACAAAATTCAGAGAAATGTCCGTAAGAGGTGATGTAAGGGACATAATTCCGAGAAATGTCCGTAAGAATTAGTCGCTAAGGAGCACAATTCAGAATTCTGCCAGTTAGCGCAATCTAAGAAACGCAACCTAAGAATCATACATAAAGAACAGAGCAAACACCAGGATTCCAGGTGTTTGCTCTGTTCTTACTATTTACTATTTTTCCATATCATGTTCTATTTCTTCTTTAGTTTCTCCGCTTTCTTCTAGTACCATTTTGCGATCGTACATTTTAAAGAATGGGAAATAAATTATTACGGATACTGTTATATTAATTAGGACGAGTACGATTGCTCGCCAGTCTCCTCCTGTTGCTAAGTATGCACCGATTGGAGCTGGCAGTGTCCATGGTGCCATTACGCTTGTTGCATTGACGAGTCCGAGTAATGTTGCGAAATAAGTTATGATGGTTAAAACGATAGGGATTATGATAAATGGAATAACCATTATTGGGTTTAGTACTATTGGCAATCCAAATATTACGGGTTCGTTTATATTAAATAAAGATGGTATAGAAACGGCTTTACCAAATTTTTTCAAGAACTGAGATTTCGCAAATAATAATATACATATAACAAGTCCTAATGTTGCTCCTGCTCCTCCAATCCATACAAACCACTGGAAGAATGTTTCTGGTGCTATATGTGGTAATGGTTCTCCTGCTGCATGTGCTTCTGCGTTTTTAGCTAAATATACTTCCCACAACGGACGTTCAATCGTACCTACAATTGACATACCGTGAATACCAAATGCCCAAAAGAATGTTGTTAAGAATACTGGTACTAATACACCAGGTAATGTATCACCTGCAAATACGAGAGGCCCTACAATTTTATCTACAAGTGTATGTAAATCGAGTTGAAATACAACTGTAATCACACTCATTGCACCGAGTACGATGACTACTGGTATTAACGACTCAAAAGAGCGACTAACGGATGGCGGTACTTGAGGTGGCATTTTAATGGTGATGTTTTTATTTTTACACAATCTGTATGTTTCTACTGAAAAAATTGCTACAAACATCGCGACGAATAATCCATGGCCACCTAAGTTGGTCATTGGTAAGACGAATCCTAATTCTTTATCCATTGTTGGCGCAATAGTTAATAAAAATGCTGCTGTAGAAAGCTGTGCTGCTGACAATGGATCTAAATCATAGGACTTTGCGAGATTGTAACCTATCCCAAAGACAATGTATAAACTCATAATGAACATGGTCATTCTATAAGGAATTAAAATTTGTTCTGCATGTTCAGTTGCCCACTGAGTTACTGCCCATGATTCAGGTAACGGTGGAGTTGCAAATATTAAAAAGAATGAACCGAAAATAATGAATGGGAGTGCCGAAATAACCCCGTCACGTATAGCGAGTAAATGACGTTGATTTGAAAGCTTTGTCATTGGACCAGAAAGTTTTCCTTCTATCCAAGTAGCAAAGTTATTCATAAAATTCCCCCTTTGTTTGTAAGCGCTTCGATTTTGTTATAGTATAAACTAAATAGATTAAATATTCAAAATAATATAAAAATAAATATATTACGAATGGAAGTGATTTCTATGAGGCGTTTAGGTATATCTTTGTATCCTGGAAAATCTAAAGAATCTGAGGATTT
>NZ_RXWZ01000206.1 GCF_003970575.1 Mammaliicoccus fleurettii | reverse complement strand
TATAACTTCGAAACATTCGAGTTGTTGAGATAATTCAACCATCTCTTTATCTAACTGTGATAATTGTTGAATCGAATTTTTTAATTGTTGAATTAACAATTGAACTTTCTTTACTAAAAAAGAAGTTTGATTGACATTTGGATAGCTCTCACGTGCTAATTTATATAGTTTTAATGCATAATTTTCTGCTTTTTGAGTAGATAGTCCTTTATCGGTGGACTCAAAAATATTTGAAGTTAGGGTATCAATATCTTCTTGTTGAACAAAATCTGGGTGTGAATAGATTTCTGCGATATTAAGGGCAATGATTGAATAACGGTTTTTAAACAATTTTTCTAGACCTGGAAAGGTTTGATGAAGCAGTTCAATAATCATTATTTTTAAACGATTTTGATCATTTTCGATTTCAAGATGAAATCGAGCACGTTCTCGTAATTCAAAGAAAATATCTTGTTTTGTATTTAAGCTATCCATAGATTTTAAAGAAGGTGCTAAAAGGGCTAATTTATGAGCGTCAGATTGATCAGTTTTCCAAGACCTTAAAGAAGTTGTTTTAAATTTTGCTTCTAAAGGATTCATTTCAATATAATTAATTTGATTAACTCGACAAAATTGAACCATCCCTCTTGAATAAATACCTGTAGATTCAAACACGAGTTGAAATTGGTCGATTTTATTTAAATATTTAAGAAAATGATTATAACCATTTTTATTATTTTGAATTGTAAATTCCATTTGGAATTTATCATCGTGATAATGGGCGATGACGCTTGTTTTTTTACTAATATCAATACCTAGATAATTCACATAAAACCCTCCTTAATTGATTTGAGAAGTTAAACCTTACTGAACCTTTCTCATTTCACTTTCCTATACACGGCTTCAAGAGCCCAACATACTACAAACGAATTTCAAAAGGCGAGAGTAAAGCTGACTTGTTTAAATTACGGATTTAAAATCCAAGAGACCGCACAGTCTACCTCTCTC
>NZ_RXWZ01000205.1 GCF_003970575.1 Mammaliicoccus fleurettii | reverse complement strand
ACATATACATGTCCCAGACACTATTTTGTATTGTTAAATATATAATCACCTATATATTTAGATGATTCTCCTTTTTCTAAAGAACAGAATTTCTCATAAAACTTCTCTATCTTATCTTTATATTTTTCTTTATGTTCGTCAATATTTTTTAACTCTTCTGCTAATTTAAACTCATCTGTTATAATTTCACCTGGTAAGTCAGTCATATAATTCATATAGAATCCTCTTAAACCTTTATCATACTTTTCAATATCATAAGCAAAAAAGAATTGAGGTTTCTTAAGAATACCAAAGTCAAACATAACCGAAGAGTAGTCTGTAATTAAAGCATCAGATATTAAGTATAATTCAGAAATATCATTATAATTAGATACATCAATAGCAAAGTCTTCATATCCATTTAAATCTAGAGCATTAGAAATCAAATAGTGCATTCTAAGTAATATGACATATTCGTCACCTAACTCTTTTTGTAAATTTTCTAGATTAATTTTTAAATCAAATAGATACTTTCCTTTTTTGACAAATTCATCATCTCTCCATGTAGGAGCGTACATAATGATTTTTTTTCCTTCAGGTAAATTCAAATCTTTTTTTATTTGTTCGATATATTCTTGATCATTACTTCTATTAACTAATACATCATTTCTAGGATAACCAATTTCCATCGTTCTTTCTTCATCCATCCAGAAAGCAGTTTTAAAAATATTTGTTGAATATCTGTTTGGAGAAACTAAATAATCCCATCTTGATGTTTCAGCATAAAAATTCTTTTTGTAATTAGACGTAGTTGTACCTGGCATTCTAACAACTTTCATATCGTTAGCTAATCTTTTTAATGGTGTACCGTGCCAAGTTTGAATATATATTTGATTTTCTTTCTTGTTTAAATAAAGAGGTAGTCTAGCATTGGTAACCCAAAACTTTGCTTTAGAGTATGCATCGTAATATTCTTTAGATCCTTTTTTAACTTTCTCAGCATTTCCGATAATTACATTTTGTTCAGGTTTGGCAAATACCCAAATGTAATTTAATTGAGGATAGTTTCTTTGCATATATTCATATATATATTTAGGACTATCACTATAATTTTTGCCACCAAATGATTCAAATACAATTGTGTTTGAATCTACACCTTCTTCTTTATCAAACAATTGATATTTAGAACGATTTTTCAATTTATTATTTTGTAATATATTTTTCACATGTCTACTTACATATCTAAGATTATTAACATACTTTGCATTTTCGATCGCATTCATAGATAAAAATAGTATCTCTAAGTTGTACAAAATTTTAGAGTCTTTCATTAAGTCCCACTTTAAAGATTTAACAACCTTAACTAATGGTTTCTCAAGGGTATTGTATCTCAACTCAATATCTTTTAAAGATGGATCGAAACCATTTTTGATTTCTTTTTTCATTTTATTAGTTAAGAAATGAATTACTTTTTTATTATCAGTTCTTTCAATAGAATCGAAATAGCTATTAACATAGTCTTCAAATGTTAATATAAATTCTTGGTCAGTTAGAGTATTTCCTTCAAATGGATCGTATACTTCACCTCTATAATAAAACGGAAAATCAAATATTCTGGCAAATCTTTCAACATACTTCATATAATCAAGTACAAATGAAGCATCAGTGTATATTTTTAAATTCTCATTAAATCTAATGTTATGAGCTTGAATAATTGCATTTTTAAATAAAATATTACAAACAGTATTCTTTCTTAAAAATGAATTAGGATTAGAATTTTGAGTTAAATATTCAACTCTTACTTTATCTTTATTAACGTATTGTGGTTTATTCATAGTGAATTTGTGTATAGGTGCTACTAATCCATCCAATCCGTTAACTTTAGATAAATAATACTCAACTGAATAACTTGCTAGTTGGTCGTCTGCGTCTAAAAACATAACATATTGTGTATTTACATGTTCTAAAGCAATATTTCTAGCATGTGCATGACCTGAATTATTTTCTAATGTAATAAAGTTAATGTGTTTATCATAGGTATTAATCGACTCTTTAACTAAATTAGCTGATGAGTCAGTTGAACCATCATCGACAATAATCAAATCAAAGTTTTGATTTCTTTGACTTTTTATACTTTCTATACAATCTAATATATGATCTTTATTATTATAAAATGTAATAATAATCGATAATTTATTCATTTTTTCTCCCCATTTTTTCAAACTTTTAATATTTTAATTCATCTAGTAAGTTTTTATAATTATTAATTGCAGATTCTAGACTAAATCTATTATTCAATTTTACATCTTTCAAAGGTATATTTCTAGCATTTTCCATAGCTGTTGCAAGTTCGTCAATATTGTCTTTTTCTACTAGAATGCCATTTTTATTATTTTCTATTAATTCACTTGAACCATATTTAATATTGTAAGATAAAACTGGACATCCATTATTTAAACTTTCCATTATAGTAAGTCCAAAACCTTCAAATTTACTAGTTAAAATAGAAGCAATTGAATTTTCGAAAACTTTTTCAGGATTACTAGTGTACCCTTTAAATTCTACATATTCATTTAAATTCAATTCTTTCACTAGTATTTTTAATGAGTTCAACTCTCCATTTTCATCTTTACCATATATAAGTAATTTTGAATCATTACCTTTACTTATATATATACTAAAAGCTTTAATAATATGATCAATTTGCT
>NZ_RXWZ01000204.1 GCF_003970575.1 Mammaliicoccus fleurettii | reverse complement strand
ACAAAAAGATTATTATTATATTAAAAAATATAATTAATATAATAATAATCGGGTATAATTATAATCAGCGAGATAAAGGAGGCGTTTACCTTGAACATATTCGATTTTCCAAATTATTTATGGATTTCTTTTGTAGTAGTTATAGTTTTTTCATTATTATCTTCATTAATTCTTAAAAAGCACTTTATTAGTGCAATATTAACATTTATTGTATTAGGTATTATTGCTTTCGTATTACCTAATTTTTATGACATTACATATGAACCATTACTAGGGTATGCTGCTTTTATGGCTATAATTAGTTTAATTGTATGCTTATTTACATGGTATTTAATGAGAAAAAATGGAAAAAGAAAAGCTGAGAAACTTAGTCAAAAAGAAGACTTTGAGGATGGACGCAAATTTAACAAATTAAAAAGAAGTGATAAATAAATTCGGGTCATAAATGTCCTAGAATTTTATAAAAATCATTTCTACCATAAGAGTGTCAGCAAAGTATTAGACTTTGTTGGCATTTTTTATGCGCATGTATTACTCGGGGGTGCTTTTAAGGGGTGCAGTATAAGCAAGTTTCAGCAAAATTGCTGATAAGAGTATCAGTATAAGCTGGTTTCAGCAAAATTGCTGATAAGAGTGCCAGTATAAGCAGATTTCAGCGAAATTGCTGATAATAGTATCAATATAAGCAAGTTTCAGCGAAATTGCTGATAAGAGTACCAGTATAAGCAGGTTTCAGCGAAATTGCTGTTAAGAGTACCAGTATAAGCAGGTTTCAGCGAAATTGCTGTTAAGAGTACCAGTATAAGCAGATTTCAGCGAAATTGCTGTTAAGAGTACCAGTATAAGCAGGTTTCAGCGAAATTGCTGTTAAGAGTATCAGTATAAGCAATTTCTAGTTATAGTGCTTTTAAGAGTAGCCATAAAAGCACTTTTGATTACAAAAAAGCAGCCTAATGAGAAATCTCATAAGACTGCCATGGTAGGCTTGTATGAACAGTTTATTAAAATTGATTCTTACTCTTACTTTTTATCAAAAAAACTGATATTTATAACGATTTTGTAGTGCTGACGCCTGAGGGAATAGTATGCGTGAGAGACTACAGGCTCGAGCCATACCCTAGGCAAGCATGCACGTACAAAATCGTAAGTTACTATAACAAACAAGCTCCATTATTTAAAATAAACAGGTGTTGTAATTGCATATAATGCTTCGTTAATTAATTTTGATTGATCGGCACTTAAATCTGAATTCTTCAATGTACCTTCACGTTCGAAACTACATCTTTCTATTGTGTCGATACTTTTAACATTTTTAACATCAATATATGCTTCAATTCTAGCAAATTGGTGTGTATCAATTAGATATCGTGTAATATATTGGATTGCTTCAGTCATGTAGCCTTTGCCTTGTCCAGAAACTACAGTCCAATATCCAATTTCACAAGATGGTAATCTCAAATCAATATCTTGTAATACTAATGAGCCAACAAAAGTATTCGTTTCTTTATCAAACATAAAATATCTTAAAAACTGTTTGTTAAAACTCATATCAGTTGTTTTGTCGATAAATTCTGTTGCTTTAGCTTTATCAAAGTTATAATTAAAAAATGATACCCATTTTTTTAAAGAATCAGCTGAATTGAGCAATTCATCAGTGATCGTATTTTTATACGCTAATACTTGTTCTCCTGCCATTAGTATTAAACGTGGTGTTTCTAAAGTTAAATCATATTGAGGTTCTTTGTTCATTTTAAAACTCCTGTCTACCATAATTATCGTATATATACTATAACATGTATTAATCGAACATATTTTCAAAATTTTAAATAATATTAGTTGTTGACTCTTACGTTACGTAAGACTTTATAGTCAATATATGAGGAGGTTAAGTAAATGGAAATGTCAGTTAAAGAATTAGCAAACCTTGTAGGAATAAGTGTGCGCACACTTCACCATTACGATGAAATAAACTTATTAAATCCATCAAAAATTTCAGAAGCAGGTTATAGATTATATTCTGAAGCTAATTTAGATAGACTACAGCAAATTTTATTTTTCAAAGAGCTTGATTTCCCTCTAAAAAAGATCAAACAAATTCTAGATGATCCATCATTCAATAAACAAGAAGCATTGCAATTGCATAAGAAAATGTTAATGGATAAAAGGAATCACATTGATCAAATGATACAAACTATTAATCAAACAACAAAACATTTTAAAGGAGAAATAAATATGACAAATGAAGAGAAATTTAAAGGGTTCGACTTCAATAAAAATGAATATGAACAAGAGGCACGTGAAAAGTGGGGCGGAAAGACAGTTGATAAAGCAAACGAAAAATTATCAAATATGCCTAAACAAGAAAGATTCGAAAAAGAAAACGAAATGAACAACATATTTAGATCATTAGCTTCCGTTAATAATGAAGAGAAATCACCAGCATCAGAAGAAACACAACAACTTATTCAAGATTGGTATGATTTCTTAAACGATAATATCAATTATGAGTATTCATTAGAAGTATTTAAAGGTTTAGGTGAATTATATATAGCTGACGAACGTTTCACTAAAAATATAAACCAATTTGGTGAAGGATTAGCTCAATATATGCATGAAGCAATTAATATATACGTAGAAAATCATCTATAAGAGAAACACAGCAACTTAAAACGTTATTATGACGATTTGAGTTGCTGTGTTTTATATTGTCTAATCATAATTAAAATAGTATATTTCAAGCTGAACAATTAATACCTGTATTAGCAAACCTTAATATTGATCAAATATATTTAAGTAATATCAAATAGATGTTATTACAGATTCAAGACTCAATGAACGTCAATTAAGCGACATATCGTTAAATAATTGGTTAAATGAGCTTAAATACACATATGAAGACTTTGATTATCGGTTACATAATGGCGAATCAAGTTCAGAAGCTCAAAAAAGAATTTTAAGCGTATATGATTCCATTAATCATTCACATAACAGTTTAATCGTTACACACGGGTATATAATGATATTGCTATTAAATCATTTTAATCGTGAGATTGGATTTGAAGAATGGATATCATTAAAAGATCCAGATTTAAATAGTATAGATGAACATAACAACGATAAACATATCAATATACTAGTAAACGAATAGAAAAGGGTCCCCTAATGACAATATACTTAACTTCCTATAATATATATTATGT
>NZ_RXWZ01000203.1 GCF_003970575.1 Mammaliicoccus fleurettii | reverse complement strand
AATAATAATCCTTTATATAATCTGATTTTCTACTTTTTAATCTAGCTGTTGGTATCATATATAAATATATTTCAACAATAATTCTATTCATTATATCATCTAATGTAGAAATATTTCTGATACAGTAATTTAAATGGTATGTAGCTTCTACTAAGTAATTAAATTCTTTTTCATTTGCTTTGCTATATAATTTGAAATTTTCAATAAAGTGTTGTTGTGCCTTTACAGTGTGATACATTACCCCATCAAATAATTTTAAAAGTTCATAAATTTTATATAGTTTGGGTTCATCTTTTTCAATAAAATAAGCATTAGTTATTTTAAAATCGTATAAAAATTGTATATTGGTATCTTCATAAGTCTCCATAAATACTCCTCTTTTCAATTTTCCTTAAATTATAAGATAACAAATCAAAATAATCTATATTAGTTCAATCTTATTTTTTACTATAAAAAATTTATTAAATGTCACTTTAATTTAACAAATACTTACAGTTAAGAACTAAATATAAACAGTTAGGCAATATTCAACTTTACTACATAAAATATTGATACTCTCTAAATATTAAACAAGGAGGTTTTATCATGGAAAAGAAATTATATTCGATTATTGCAATGGGAGTTTTATCGTTAACTATTACACCTTATATTGCTAACGCTGAAAGTTATGAATCTAAAGAGGTTGATAATCAAATCACACAAGATTTTACACCCAATCTAGAACAAGCTTATAATGAAAGCTACAATAATAATTCTAACGTTATTCAAGAAAGTTACGGCTTAAAAGTACCTGTAGGTTCTATAGTTATTAAAAAATTAGCGCAAGGAAAAAGTTCTTTATCAAAAAAAGGGAATAAAATCACTAGTACTGGAACTACTAAAGGTAAGAAATTGACTACTATTACAAGTGCTACCACAGGCATAGGTCTTGCAAAAGGTAAATTAGCTAAACAAGGAAAAAAAACCATAGCTGGAGCATATGGGACTGCTAAATCAACTGCTTCTATGAAAAAAGTAAAAGGAAAAAAACAATATGGTAATGTGACTATACACACAGCTACTAATAATGGAACGCTTTACAAAGGGCGTTCAGGTGTTAAAAAGAGTTACTAATGATTAATATTTTTAGATTTATATTTCTAATTATATTATTTTCTTTTTTATTAACTGGATGTGATAAAGACTCAAAATCAGACATTCAATATTCTAAGCATTTAAGCATGAATAAAAGTTCAGATTTTGTTATTGATAGTAATGATATTAGTTTAATCAATTCATTTACACCTTGTAGTAACCAGAAAAAAGACTCTAAATTAACTAAAGATGAATCTATTTCATATTTTAATTTAAATAAAAAAGAAAAATTTTTATGTGCAAAATTAATCGTTGAAAACCCAACTGATAAAAATGTAGCTATTACTCATAAACTTTTTTCAAGAAATAAACAATTACAGTATTCAATAAATAATAAAAAATATAAAAGTCTAAAAACCAAAGTTCCAGCAAATAAGAAAATCATAATAACTACGAAAATCAATGTGAATCAAATAAAAAATGAAATTTCTTATCTACCTATTGAAAAAGGTAAAGAATTCGAAATTAACAGCGACAATTTATCTTTAACACGATTATTCGTTGATAAAGATGAAAAATTCAAACGTAAAAAGTCTTCAAGTTTTAAAGAATTCAATACAGATAAAGATATTGAGAATAATGAATTCATAACAAATGCTAACATTGTTAATAGGCATAAAGAACCAATATTCGAATCAAACAATCAGTCTAAAGA
>NZ_RXWZ01000202.1 GCF_003970575.1 Mammaliicoccus fleurettii | reverse complement strand
ATGAATAAGTATATAAACTTAATGATTAATAAATTTGAATCTTATATTTACATGTTAGATAGCATTGAGCCAACTAATGACACCGCAAAATTTTTAAACGACAAAGTTATTTATAAAGAAATAAACAATGTTTGTAATTATCTTAAGTCATTTAATAGTCGAACAGAAAAGTTCATCTTATATTCAGATTATTTAGAGTTACTATGCACAGTTTATGATGACGTACAGTCTTCACATACTCAAAGAAATACTATGATTGTTGCATTAAACAACTCGATTCATCGCTTAAATAAAATAAATAAGGAACTTGCATATGAAAGTCATTAATCCGAGTATGCCTGAACCATACAAATATGAATCTGATTATCGAAAAATACCAAATAAATATCTTCAACAAAACATACCTAAAGGCCGTGGTATGATTAAATGGGCACCATTTGCGACAATGCCACAACAATACGAAACGATTAAACAGTTTATAAGAGATCAAACAAAGGTTGATAAACCTATATTAGAGGACACTGCATTAAACGATTTAAATCATGTTTTAGCAGAGAAGATATTCTATAATCCAAAAGCATCAATTAAATATTGGGATAATGGTTATTTTAAAGAAGTAGACTGTGAAATAAATAAATTTGATAGTGAACGAAATAAGTTAGAAGTGCTTAAAAATAATGAGTTGCTAAAGCTAAATATGGATTGCATTGTAGAGATAGAATAAGCGTTAATAAGGGGGGTTTTCTACTATGGTAAATATAGAGAAAATAATAAATGAGAATCAAAAAGCACTTAAACTGCCCAATGAAAAGTTTGAATTATACGGAAAATTAATCGTTACAAGAGCAAATAATTTATGGAATTATCATGAAATTTTAACTGAAACTGAAACAATGGTTTTTCCAGATGAAAATTATCAACTAGACATAATTAATCAAAATGGATTTGCACTTGGTGCTTTTGAAAATAATGAATGTGTAGGTTTAGCAATTTTCGAAAATAATTGGAACAAATATCTATATCTAAGTGATTTAAAAGTGGCTTCATCACATCGCAGAAAAAATATTGCTTCAATGTTGTTAGATGCAGCAATATCAGAAGCAAAAACAAAAGAAATATATGGACTATATACAATTGCGCAAGACAATAACTTAAGCGCTAATCACTTTTATTTACGTTATGGATTTGAAATAGGCGGATTAAATACGAAAGACTATAGTTTCACTAACCAAGAAGGTAAATATGATATATATTATTATTTAGATTTTTAAAATAAAAATAAGCATATCACTAGAACTGATTACTACAGTTTTACAGTGATATGCTTATTTTTATAAGAACAACCAAAAAGTACAAATCAAATTTCTTTAACACATATACATGTCCCAGACACTATTTTGTATTGTTAAATATATAATCACCTATATAT
>NZ_RXWZ01000201.1 GCF_003970575.1 Mammaliicoccus fleurettii | reverse complement strand
AGAACTGAGCAGCATCTTCGAAGCCTTGATCTAATATATTGAGTGCTTCTGAATACTTTGGATTATTTTGATATTTAGTTATCAGTTCTTGTTTAAGCTGTAATGCATGTTGATAAGTAGGTGCTTTAAAAATAGATTTAAGTAACAGTTTTGCATCTTCAGAATTTTTCTTAGGGAAACGTTCAACGATGTTTTTAAGAAAATGAAAAGTACAACATTGCCAAGATGAATCTATAAATTGAGATTTAATTGATTTAATAAGACCAGAATGAGCATCAGAAATAATAAGCTCTGGTGTCGTTAAACCACGCATTCTAAGGTCTTCAAAAAATTCAGACCAA
>NZ_RXWZ01000200.1 GCF_003970575.1 Mammaliicoccus fleurettii | reverse complement strand
TTGTACTGTTCTATAACTTTTATTAATAAATTTATTCTATTAGGTAAGTCTTTTATAAATAAGACGATTTGATCAATTAATTTTGTTAAAAATAAATAAATTAAAAATCCTGTTACCGTAATCAGCAAAGTGTATATAATGGATACACTCCATTTACGGCTATTGATTTTTTGCGATAATTTATTAACTAAAGGGTTAAATGCAAGTGCAATAATAAATGCTAAAATTAACGGTATAGAAATGGGTATAATAAAATAAATAAATAGAATTAATAAAATTATGATGATAAATATGCTAATGCTTCGTTTGTTTATCCATTTTTTCATAATTATTACCTCTTTACTGAACTTATGTATAAATTAAGAGACGTGAAAAATCACGTCTCCGTTTATATCTTTTTGGATTTGTTTAATTAATGAGCACCTAATGTATTTAATGCTTTAATATCTGACGTAATTCGTTCAATTAATAAATTACAATGTGCAACTAAATTATCTGGATAGACTTCATCATCACCGTATTCAACACCTGTTGGATAGTAATGCTTACCTAGATAAGGATCCATTAATTGAATTGTTGCGTTATTTGCACCAACGTCCCCTTTAAGTGCATAACCTGGAATTCTTAAGTAATAAATACCTTCACTGATTTCATATTTGAAATCATAAGTGATACGTTCGTAATCCCAATGTCCACCAGCTACAAAACCATGCTTATTCATAACATCTTTTAATAGTTCTTGTTCAATGATAACCTTTTCAAGACTTGTATTATCAAATACCATGTATTTTTCCTCCCTCTATGTACCTTTAAGTTTATTTTATGATAAAAGCTTCAATGTTGCAATGTACATTTAAATTTAATAAGATTATTAAGATTTCGATTGATTTAACTAAAAGTTTTACTGTAAAATGATATAATTATAATTAGGAATAAAAGAGGAGGTAAATAGTTGAAAAATATTATTATTAAAGTTGTAGCAATAACTATTTTAATCATTGTACTCTTTTATTTATTCTATTCACCTAAATTAGAATTTGATGTATTGAAGAATCCAAATTACTCTCATGATAAAGCAAATGAAAATTACTATGAACAACAAGCTGAAAAATCAACAGGCAACGCTAAGTTGAAAGAAGGCGTTGGTACATATGTTTATAAAGATATAGGCGAAGTCATAGATGATTTAGGGGAACCAGATAGGGTATATAAGACAGAGCACGATAGAAAGAATTATGTCTTTAAAAATAAAGAACATTATTATTTAGTTTCGGCTAAAAATAATAAAGTATCATCCGTATATGCTACAGGTAATAAAGTTGATGTTTCACCAATAAAAATGAAACAAGAGGCTACGAAATTCTTTAATGGAACGAATATAGATATGGAACCTGTTATTGATAGTTCGTATGGTAAGTATAAACTTGAATTATCTGAAAGAGATATTAAGACTCAGTTGCTTATTAAATATGGTAATGTGTATGCTCAAGTATTAATCGATAGTGAAACAAATGAAGTCATGGGCGTGAAATTTATGGACTCAGATGTAGTTATCGAACATGCACCATTTTCAATGTCGAAAATCTCAAGTGATCATGATAAGAAACTTAAGCGATCTGATAAGCAAAACTTCCATTCACACATTAATAAAGATTTAACACTTCTTGAAATCGTTAATGAAATAAGAGAAATGAAGGGTGTTAAACCATTAGAGATGAATGATCAATTGACATATATCACTCAATTGGAAGCTGATTCTATTGAAGATGACGTTGAAGAAGAAGAAGCTGTTAAATCATTGGAAGATGGTATAATGAAACATATCAACGATCAAAATATTGAATACGAAACAATAAATCAAAATTTAGCATATAATTTTTATGACGTACCAACTTTAGTAAACAGCTGGTTGAATAATAATTCATATAGAGAAAAGTTATTAGGTAGTCAATATGATGAATTTGGTGCTGGTAATTCACGCGAATACTATTCACTTGTTTTTAAAGAAAATAAAAAATAAGGAGGCATCATGTTATGTTTACTGTAGAAACAGTTAATATATTAGATCAATCTGATGAATTAAGTTCATGTATAAAAGAATCACTCATTTATCAAGAGTATCAAGAAGCAAAATATAAACTTGAGACAGATTTAGAAGTGAAAATATTAAGACAAAAGTTTGACCAAATTAAATCACATTACGATGATTGTCTGAGATTTGGAAGATATCATCCTGATTATAGTAGAGTTATGAAAGAAACGAGACAACAAAAAAGAGCATATGAAATGCATCCTGTTGTATCCAATTTTAAGACAAAAGAAACAGCTTTACAGGACTTGTTAGATGAAGTTATAAGCATTGTATCTTATTCAATTTCTAACAACGTTAAAGTTGATACAGGTAATCCATTTTTCAGTAGTGATAGTCAAGGTGGAGGCTGTGCTACAGGTGGATCTTGTGGATGTTCATCATAAAATATCTATTAATAAGAGCAGAAATTCATTAATAAAATGAATTTCTGCTCTTATTTTTTATAATAATGATTTTGGAAATATCGTAGATTAACTTCTGGATTAATCTACAACTTAGCTGAACTCTTCGATTAACTCCCGACTTAATCTACAACTTAGCTGAACTCTTCGATTAACTCCCGACTTAATCTACAACTTGGCAGGACTCTTCGATTAACTCCCGACTTAATCTATAACTTGGCAGAACTCTTAGATTAACTCCTGACTTAATCTACAACTTGGTCAAACTCTTCGATTAACTTCCAACTTAATCTACAACTTATCTCATTTTTCTATATAAAATGATTATTATCAACGATTTTGTAAGTACTAACGCCTGAGGGAACAGTATGCGTGAGAGACTACAGGCTCGAGCCATACCCTAGGCAAGCATGCAGGTACAAAATCGTAAGATATTATAAAAAAACAAGCATATCACTATAAAACTGAAGAATTCAGTTAAGTGATATGCTTATTTATTTTGAGTTAGGAAATATACTCCAAGCTTCATATTATTAATATTGTTTATTTATTAGAAAATGCGCTGTATCTGGACGATCAGTTACAATAGTATGTGCACCTTTTTGAATAAGATCATCTATTGTATCGATTTGATTTACTACCCAAAAAGCAACGGAAATATTAAGTGAAGTTAAAAATTGAATAAAACCTTCAGAGTCTAATGGAAGTCCTTTTGCTTGTGTAGGTATTTGGAATGTATCTGTTTTAGGTTGATAAGTGTGTCCGTAACCTGAGTAATAAGCTAAAAATGCTTTTGTTACTTCATTTTGACCAGTACCTAATGAAATAGTGTCTTGAGCATATAAATTAAATCTATCTATTTGTTCGTCATAAAAACTTGTGATATTAACACGATTCTCAGCCTTTAATTCAGTAATGATTCTATATAGATGAGAAGGTGCTAAACTACCTGTATATGACTCAGGATGATCTTTAATATCTATGTTAACTAAGATATCAGGATATTCAGTTAAAAGCTCTGTTAGAGTCACTATCTTTGCTTTGTCGTGACCTCTATATGGATGCTCGTTATTAATATCTTTAAAATGATAGCCAAAGTCTAATTGACGTAATTCTTCTAATGTATGTTCACCTACAAAGCCAGAGCCATTACTTGTTCTGTCTACAGTGTCATCGTGCATTACGACAAGTACTTCATCTTTTGTAAGACGTACATCAACTTCGAATCCAGTCACTTCATACTTTAATGCATGATCAAAAGCTAAACGTGTATGTTCCGGTCTTAATGCCATCCCACCACGGTGTGCAAATACATACGGAGCTGGTTGAGTAAAGAATGGTTTAATCTTACGTGGTTTGACGTTTGAAGTGGATTTTGTAACAATCCATGAACCAGCCGCGATGCCTCCGATAAGACCTGTTGTTTTTAATAAATTAATTTTTGACATTTTATCCAATCCTTTCGAAATGCAAATGAAGACGCATCTATATTCTATCAAATTGGTATACGATAGCAAAGTAAGTCACACAACTTATGAAGTTATCTTCTTTCATAGTACTCTAGAAAATGCTAATATAAACATAAAAAGATTAAGGAGATATCGTAATGGAGCTAGTTGAACGAATTAGTATAATTGTATATTTAAAAAATATGAAACATGAACGACAATTGCGTAAATTTGGCAATATATATCATTCTCATAAAAAAGAACAATATGTCATGTTATATACAAATGAAGATAAAATAGATGATACTATACAACATCTCATGAAATTAAAATATGTTAAAGATGTTAAAGTATCACCATTTAAATATGTTAAAAGAGATTATTCTAATATAAATACTGATAAAAAAGAATATTTGAATTTTTAAATTACTGCAATGGTGGTAAATAACGCTCAAGTCTTAATACACCTTTTAAGTAAGCGAAATAAAGTTCATCTTCTGCAAACTCTGAGCGAGACTTTACATCCAATCCTTTAATTTGGATATCGTATTCATTTGCCCATTCGTTAATTAAATCGAATTTTTTATTAGATTCTGGATAAGGATATTTAAATCCATCTAAAATTGTATAAATAGCTTGGAAATGTTTATCTTTAGTTGGTTTCATAATGATGCAAGCAGAAGATAATTTTTCTTGTGATAACGGTGTGTGTAACATTAAAATGTCAGAAATACGGTCGTGATTGTATTCTATTAATGTTTGAAATTCGAATAAATCTGTTAAGCCGTGACCAATTACGATAAATGATTGTTTCATTTTTATAACCCTCGTTTTCGTTAATATACTACAATGATAAGTATAAATAATAATTAATAATAAAGAAAGTGATGATTAAAGTTGAGAGTAATAGGTGGAAAATATAAACGACTTCATATAAAAACAATAGATGGTCAATCTACTAGACCTACAACAGATAAAGTAAAAGAGAATATCTTTAATGGTCTTCAAGATATAGAAGGACTTGGATTAGACTTATTTGCAGGTAGTGGAGGATTGGGCATTGAAGGTTTATCTAGAGGATTAACTAAAGTAATTTTTGTAGACGGTAATTTTAAAGCTACAAAAATGATTAAAGAAAACTTAAATACATTACATATACCAAATACACAATTCGAAGTTTATAAAAATGATGCAATAAGAGCATTAAAAGCTTTAAATAAACGAGACATCAAATTTGATTATATATTTTTAGATCCACCATATAAAAAAGATTTAATAAATAAGGCTTTAGATAAAATTCAAGCGTTTGACTTATTAAATGTAAATGGTACAATAATTTGCGAATTTGATAAAAGTGAAAAGATAGAAACTGGTGAGTTTGAAGTTCTGAAGAAATACGAATATGGACTAACTCATGTAATGTTGCTAACAAAAGGAGAAAACAATGACTAAAAGAATAGCAGTTGTTCCAGGAAGCTTTGATCCAATTACATTAGGGCATATTGATATTATTAAACGAAGTGCAAAAATATTTGATGAGATCCATGTATCAGTATTACAGAATGCTTCTAAAAAAGGTCTATTCTCAACTGACGAACGTGTAGCTTTAATTGAAGAAGCGGTACAAGATGTACCGAATATCGTAGTCCACTCTTTTCATGGCTTACTTGTTGATTTTTGTAAAGAAATAAATGCAAGAACAATCGTAAGAGGACTTAGAGCAGTTAGCGACTTTGAATATGAAATGCAACTTACATCTATGAATAAGAAACTAGATGATGACATTGAAACATTATATATGATGACAAATAATAATTATTCATTTATTAGCTCAAGTGTCGTAAAAGAAGTAGCACAATTTAACGGTGATATTTCAGAATTCGTACCTGAAAATGTCAACAAAGCATTAAAAGAAAAAATTAAGAATAAAGAATCATAATAAAAAAGCATGATAACTGTCATGCTTTCAGAAAGTTTGTTTGTATATTTAGCTAATCTTAAGCGAGTGGACCAGAAATCTAGTGAAATAAATTAGAATTCTGGTTTACTTGCTTTTTTTAATATGTACTGGTTGATTAAAGTCTGTTGCTGTTTCACCGGAAATAAATTGATATAGCTCTGTTGCTTTTATTTCATTTTCAAAATAGGATGCTGACTGTTTATTTACATTAGTAATTATAGGTAAAGGACATTTATCTTTGATTGTTTTTAAATATGCCTGTCCTTTTTGTGACATTGCTAATACACGTATTGCTGAAGGTTCGTAATTTAAGACATCTTCAGTTTTAATATTTAACAATATTGCTGTTAATAAGCGCTGTATTCTAGTCCAAGTATATCTTTTTGATTTTAAATGTGTTACAAACATTTCAAAACTTGTACTTTCTTTTATATCTTTTTTTATTTTAAATTCTAATCCTTCAGTCATCATATATATTTTTCGTAACTCATCATGTGTTGCTCTTAATATTGTCCATTTTAAGAGTGGAAAAAAATGTTCCCAATTCAAACCTTTAGATTGACTTAAAATGTCATAACTTGTTTCAGGTAAACTGAATTTATAATTATCTTCATCATTAAAATATGCATTACGAATAGAAGTTGCACTCGAAATATGTGTCGTTTTGTTTAATTCTGGATCTAAATACATATTATCTTTTCTTTGAATGGTGAGGGGATTGATAGATAAGTTATTTTGCATAATGTGTTTAACGTATTCTATAGCAAGAAGGTTATTAGAGCCTTTTAGTAATTTCGTGTCTTGAACTAATTCGGCTATAATTCTTGGATGAGATTTTCCTTCTTTAATCATACTTTGGTATCTTTCATCATTAGTCACTTGTTCAATTTGTTTAATCGCATTTTTAATATCATCTATATTTCCAGATTCACTTCCAAAAGATAAAGCATCACATTGAAGATGTTCTGCTATGTGAACACCACCTTTAGCAAATAAATCACCAGAAGAGATTGCATAAACAAGTGGTAATTCTATAACTAAATCTACGTATTGAATCGCCATTTCAGCACGCTTGAATTTATTTAAAATTGCAGGTTCTCCACGCATTGTAAATGAACCACTCATGATAGAAATCGCAACATCACTATCCGCTATTTCTCTAGAAGATTCTGCGTGATACACATGCCCATTATGAAATGGATTGTATTCAGTAATTAAAGCAACACTTTTCATTTGCATTTCCTCCCATTTCAATTCATCATAAGTATTGTATCAGATAATGAATGTTAAGAAAAAATCTTGACAAACATTGTCGTTAAGGTTACAATAATTTTTGTGTTTGTAAGAGGTGAACCCAGATGAAGTGGTCAATAACACAACTTAAAAAATACCAAAACGAACCATTTACTTTTGATAAAGAAATCGATATGAAATACCTTACTGATAGGGTAGATGAACTTATCGATATTTCTCCAATAAAAGTAACAGGAGACGTTCAAGTGCGAATGCATGAGATAATTGTCAATCTTGACATTAATGGTGTATTGACGTTACCATGTGCCCGTACTTTAAAGCCAGTAGAGCTACCATTTGATACTACATCAGTAGAAATATTTGAACTAGATGAGTTGAGTGATAGTAATAATAATGATGACGAATTGAGACACAAACTCGAAGGTGGCATGATTAATTTATTACCAATCATTGAAGAACTTGTTATTTTAGAGAAACCATTACAAGTGTTCTCTGAAGGTAGTGAAGATGTTTCAATGGCAGGCAATGGTTGGGAAGTTATTGGCGAAGACCAATTTGAGTCAACCGAAGATTCAGAAGTAGAAACTGAAAAATCAGTTGATCCAAGACTTCAAAAATTACAACAATTCTTCGATGACGAAAAATAATCGGACAAGTGTTTATAAAATTTAAGGAGGAATAAGACATGGCAGTTCCAGCTAGAAGAACTTCAAAAACAGCTAAAAGAAAACGTCGTACGCATTTCAAAATCTCAGTACCAGGTATGGTTGAATGTTCAAACTGTGGAGAAATGAAATTATCTCACCGTGTATGTAAAGCATGTGGATCATACAAAGGTAAAGAAGTCGTTTCTAAATAATAAGTTACATGTAAATGTTCTTAACAGGATGTTTCAGACTGTCGACAGAGTCGACAGTCTTTTTTTATGCTTAAGAAGAATTTCTATTAAATTAGTTTTTTTTCATATATACTAGTTACATAAGTCTATTAGAATACGAGGAGTTTTTATGGAAGAGATTACTTCAGTACAAAATAATAAAATTAAAGAAATGAATAAATTGAAGAAGAAAAAAGAACGCGTTAAACAAGGGAGATTTTTAATCGAAGGTTTCCATTTGGTTGAAGAAGCTTATCATAGTAACTTGAAGATTATTTCATTATTAGCTGTAGATTATTCAAGAGTTGATGACAAAATTGTTGAATATGCTGACGATGCATATATTATAAACTTTAAAGTGGCTGAATCTTTATCAGATACGACTACGCCACAAGGAATTTTTGCTATAGTTGAACTTCCAACTTATGAGATGAGCCATTTTAAACAAGTTCTAGTATTAGATAGAGTGCAAGATCCTGGAAATATGGGCGCTTTAATTCGAAATGCAGATGCTGCTGGAATGGACGCAGTTGTCTATTCAAAAGGTAGTGCAGATCCATATCAAGATAAAGTACTACGTGCATCTCAAGGTAGTGTTTTCCATTTACCAGTAGTTGAAAATGATATTTATGAATTTATTGAAACATTTGAAGGTAATACTTATGGAACGAGTTTGCTCAATGCTGTTAATTATAAAGAAATTAATAGTCAAGAAAACTTCGCTTTAATAATGGGTAATGAAGGTTCTGGAGTTGAAGAAGAAATACTCAATCAAACGACAGAAAATCTTAATATTCCACTATACGGTAAAGCTGAAAGTTTAAATGTTGCTGTTTCATGTGGCATACTACTTTACCATTTGAAAGGTTGACCAAAGAAACAATATTTTATATAATTGTTTCATAATCAATATAAGCTTACAAAAGGACGTAAATTAATGATTGCGCATAATTAGGGAATGGATTCTAGACTGAAAAATCCTATGCAGTAACTTAATTTTTTTCATCCTTTTAGCTACTTAAAGAAATTTAAGTCGGAATGTAGATCCGTTATCAACATATAAGTGTATGCATAACTATGTATAAATTTGGGTGGTACCACGGAAGACTTCGTCCCTCTATTAGAGGGGGCGGAGTCTTTTTTTCGACTAAATAGGAGGATATATATGTCATTACAAGAGAAGTTAGCTGAATTAAGACAAGAAGCACTTGTAAGAATTAACGAAGCAAAAGCTGAAAGAGCTTTGCAAGATGTAAAAGTGAATTATTTAGGTAAAAAAGGTGTTATAACAGGTCTAATGAAAGAAATGAAAGAATTACCAAAAGAAGAAAGACCTGAATTTGGTCAATTAGTTAACGAAGTACGTAAAGCAATTGAACAAGAAATTGAAGCTAAAAAAGTACTTCTAGAAGAAGAAGCATTAAATGCCCAATTAGAAAATGAAATAATTGATGTGACACTACCTGGAAGAAAAGTAAGCCTAGGTGCTAAACATCCACTTACTAAAATAAATGAAGATTTAGAAGATTTATTCATAGGTTTAGGCTATGAAATTGTCGAAGGATATGAAGTCGAATCAGATTATTATAATTTTGAAGCTTTAAACTTACCAAAATCACATCCTGCACGTGATATGCAAGACACTTTTTATATTTCTGAAGAAATTTTAATGCGTACACATACTTCTCCTGTACAAGCTAGAACATTAGAAAAGCGTAACGGCGTTGGCCCAGTTAAAATTATTTGTCCGGGCAAAGTGTATCGTAGAGACTCTGATGATGCGACACATAGTCATCAATTTACACAAATTGAAGGATTAGTAGTTGCTGAAAACATCAAAATGAGTGACCTTAAAGGAACTTTAGAATTATTAGCACGTAAATTATTTGGTGCTGACCGTGAAATACGTTTAAGACCAAGTTTCTTCCCATTCACAGAACCTTCTGTAGAGGTGGACATATCATGTTTTAAGTGTAAAGGTCATGGCTGTAATGTATGTAAACAAACTGGATGGATTGAAGTACTAGGTTCAGGTATGGTGCATCCAAATGTATTAGAAATGGCAGGATTTGACTCAAGTAAATATTCAGGCTTTGCGTTTGGTTTAGGCCCAGATAGAATGGCAATGTTGAAATACGGAATTGAAGACATTAGACATTTCTATACTAACGACGTAAGATTTTTAGAGCAATTTAAGCCTGTAGAAGATGGCGGTGAAGCATAATGTTAATAAGTAAAGAATGGTTAAGTGAATATATTAAAATAGATGCTGGTGTAGATGAATTAGCTGAGAAGATAACAAGAAGCGGTATTGAAGTAGACAGTATTAAAAAATACGGTGAAGATATTAAGAAACTAGTTGTAGGTCATGTTATATCTAAAGAAAAACATCCTGAAGCGGATAAACTTAATATTTGTAAAGTAGATGTCGGCGAAGAGGAGCCTGTACAAATCGTATGTGGTGCACCTAACGTTGATGTTGATCAATATGTAATTGTTGTTAGAGTCGGTGGACGTTTACCAGGTGGCGTTAAAATTAAGCGAGCAAAATTAAGAGGAGAAGTTTCAGAAGGTATGATTTGTTCTCTTCAAGAAATTGGTTTAGATGCAAATGTTATGCCTAAAAAATATGCAGATGGTATTTATGTATTTTCAAATGAACAAACTCCTGGTAGTGATGCATTAGAAGCTTTATTACTTAATGATGAAGTTATGGACTTTGATCTTACACCAAATAGAGCAGATTGCTTAAGCATGCTAGGTGCGGCTCATGAAGTAAGTGCATTATATGGTAATGAAGTACAATATCCAAATACAGAATTAAAAGAGTCTATAGAAAAATCAACTCAAGCGTTATCTGTAACTATTAAAGATGAAGAAGCAATACCATATTATGCTGCAAGAGTAATTAAAAACGTTACGATTGCACCATCTCCAACTTGGATGCAATCTAGATTGATGAAAGCGGGAATTCGTCCAATAAATAACGTAGTTGATATTTCAAATTATATCTTACTAGAATACGGTCAACCTCTTCATATGTTTGACCAAGATCAAATTGGTTCAGAACAAATTGTAGCAAGATATGCGCACGAAAACGAAAAAATTACGACGCTTGATGATATTGAAAGAGAATTAATTACTTCTGATGTTGTAATTACAAACGGATCAGAACCAATTGCGATAGCTGGTGTCATGGGTGGAGATTTTTCAGAAGTAACAGAAAAAACACAAAATGTTGTAATTGAAAGCGCAATTTTCAATGCTACAAATGTAAGACAAACTTCAAGAAGATTAGGTTTAAGAAGTGAAGCATCAAGTAGATTTGAAAAGGGTATTGCAAGCGAAAGAGTAGTGGACGCTTTAAATAGAGCTGCTTTACTTTTACAAGAAATAGCAGGTGGAACAGTATTAAGTGAAGTTGTATCAGATGGCACATTGCCTGAAACTTCTAAAGTAATTGAAATTACTACAAATGATGTGAACCAATTAATTGGATTCAATCTTTCAACTGAAGAAATTAATGTTATTTTTAATCGTTTAGGCTTTGGAACAAATGTAACTGCAGAGGCATTTGAAGTTAATGTACCTTCAAGAAGAAGTGATATATCAATTAAAGCAGACTTAATTGAAGAAGTAGCGAGAATTTATGGTTATGACCAATTACCATCAACATTACCAAACTTCGAAAATGCTACTGCTGGATATTTAACAGATAATCAACTCAAAAAGCGTAAAGTAAAAGAAATACTTGAAGGCGCTGGTTTAGATCAAGCTATTACGTATTCATTAGTCCATAAAGATGTCGCTAAAAATTACACACTTGAAGATAAAGAAGTTGTAGAACTTATGATGCCTATGAGTGAAGATCAAGCGGTATTACGTCAAAGCATATTACCAAGACTAATAGACGCTACACGTTATAATGTTGCAAGAAAAAATAAAAACGTTGCATTGTATGAACAAGGTAAAGTTTTCTATAGTAACGGTAAAGACCAATTACCAACTGAAGTAGAATTTCTAAGTGGTATTTTAACAGGTCAATATTCAGGTAATAAATGGCAACAAAAAGATGAACCAGTAGATTTCTTCTTAGTTAAAGGTATTGTAGAACGTATTGCAGAACAATTAAATGTGTCGTTTACATTTGAAGCGACAAAACTAGATTTATTACACCCAGGTAGAACTGCATTTGTGAAAATGAATGAAGAAGTGGTAGGTATAATAGCAGAATTACATCCTACTGTAGAAAAAGAGAATGATTTAGACCGTACTTATGTGTTTGAGTTAAACTTTACAAAAGTATTAGCACAACCAGTCGGTAAAATAGAATATGAAGCTATTCCAAGATTTCCAGGAGTATCAAGAGATATAGCATTAGTAGTTAATACAGATGTAACTGCATCAACATTAATCAACACAATTAATGACAATGGCGCTGATATCCTGAACCATACAGAAGTGTTCGATGTTTATGAAGGTGAACATATGGAAGAAGGTAAAAAATCAGTAGCAATACGAATTGATTATTTAGACGTTAATGAAACTTTAACAGAAGACAAAGTTTCAGCAGTTCATAATCAAATATTATCAGCATTAGAACAACAAGGTGCTACTTTAAGAGCGTAAGCGCATTTTAATTATCTATAATATTAAAGGAGCTAACATTTCATTAAAAAATGTTAGCTCCTTTGTTGATAATTATTATTAAAACGTGAATTACTTTTTATTCTTCGTTGTTAGCTTTGTAAGTTGTTTGCCTATAAACCAGATTAAATAGCAAATAATAATAACGGCTAATATTATTTGCCAACTAAATGATATTAATATCATATTAATTTCTCCTTTTGCGTTTTATTAAATCTAATACTTTATCTCTATTTTTGAAATGTTTTTTTGTTATTTCATCAAGTTGTTGAATATCATATTTTTGAACGATTTTTGCTGCTTCTAGGTCAACTTTGTTACTGGCACCTTTTGGTATTAATACTTTTAAATCTTTAGCTAGTCTATCCATATGTTTAACGAATGCATATCTTGCTATGATACTTGCTGCAGCGATTGCAATAGATTTTGATTCTCCTTTAGTTTCAAAAAAAGTTATGTCTTTCCTTGGCATTTTGCCGATAACATACTTCTCATAAGTACTCGCTTGTACAAATTGATCAATGACAATTTGTTCTAATTCAGATTCTTCAATTCTAGAAATAACATTTTTGATAGCTTGATTATGTAATACGGCTTTCATTTTAACTTGACTCCAACCTTCTAATTGCTTTGTATTGTAGTTGGGATTATCCAATACAATAAGTGAATGTGGACATATTTGAATAATTTGTTCTGCTAATTCTACTATTTTTATGTCTGTTAAAGTTTTAGAGTCCATTACACCTAGTTCTTTTAATAATTTTGCATTCTTTTTAGATACGTATGTTGCACATACCGTTAATGGCCCAAAATAATCTCCACTTCCTGCTTCATCACTCCCAATTGTATTATGTAAATCAAAGGTATGTGTTTTCTTTGGGCTAGGTGAACTAGATGAGGTAGGGGCTATTTTTTGTCCTAACACTTCACTAGCTACTTGTTCAGCATCTTTACCTTGAAACATGATTTTTTTTGAGCGATAAATTTGTACTTGTGTACTCTTTATTTTTTTACGAGCTACAGTACCAGTAGGTAAATTTTCTGTATCCATTTTATATTGTTTAATTATATTATTGATTGTTTGAGAATCTATTGTTTTTACGATGTTTGCCACGTTTATGTCCTGCCTTTAATATATTTTCTATAAATAGAGTAGCATAAATTTATTATATAAACGAATATTCTCAAATGAAGTTAGTGGATATTCATACACAAATGAACATATGTCATGTATAATATAGTATGATTAAGTATATAGAAATTCCATATATAATTTGAACAGGGGTAGTATAATGAGTGAAAATAAAAATAGAGTGACAGTAGTTATAAATGATCAACATTATACAATAATTGGTGAAGACGATCCTTCGCATATTCGTTATGTAGCCGGAAGAGTCGATGAGAAGATACAAGCGTTAGGTCAGCTAAATGCTGGTTTAGATACAACGCGTAAATCTGTGCTCACGGCTGTTAATGTTATGCATGAATATGTTAAATTAGAAGAGGAAAATGATAAATTAAGAGAAGAAATCAAACAATTAAAACATAAAGGAAATTTAGAATGATTACATTAATTATAATTATATGTTTAATATTAGGTGTCATCATTGGATATAGACGTAGTTTAGTACTACAATCGCTACATTCTATTGGTACTATTTTCTCATTGGTGATTGCCGCGATATGCTTTGCACCATTTAGTAAACAATTGCATTTGATATTACCTTATCCAAGTGCTTCTACAGAAGGAAAAAACACAATATTTAATAGTATTAATAATGAGGATGCATTCTATAATATTATGGCAATACTCATTTTATTTATTTTTACTAAAGTAATTTTACAAATTGTAGCAACAGTTTTTGATTTTTATCATCAAATGGACTTTGGAGGCAAATATGCAAGATACTTTGGGATGGCATTAGGATTTATAGAGGCATACTTAGTCGTTATAATTACATTAGCTGCTATTGCAGTTATTCCAATTCCATTATTTATAGATACATTGCACCAATCATTTATTGGAAATGCTATCTTATCGAAGACACCATTCTTATCTGAGCAATTAGTAAAATGGCTTTCAAATTAAATGAATTCATATTGTAAAAAGTCATGGGCGAACCTATGACTTTTTTTACGGAGGAATAGATATGTTAACTAAAAAAGATATTGTAAAAATGTTAGAAACAATCGCTATTTATATGGAAATTAAAGGAGAAAATCCTTTTAAAGTATCAGCATATAGAAAAGCAAGTCAGTCTTTGGAAACGGACGAAAGAACACTAAATGAAATAGATGACGTTACATCTTTAAAAGGTATTGGTAAAGGTGTAGGTGATGTGATTAATGAGTATATTGATAACGGGACTCAAAGTTATTTAGATGAATTAAAAGAAGAAATTCCAGAAGGCTTAATACCATTACTTAAAATACCAGGTCTTGGCAGCAAAAAGATTGCTAAATTATATAAAGAATTAAATATAACAAATAAAGATGATTTAATTGCAGCTTGTGAAAAAAATGAAGTTTCAGCTTTACCTGGCTTTGCTAAAAAGACAGAACAAAAGCTTTTAGAAGAAGCGAAAGTTTTAGGACAAAGACCTGAAAGATATCCAATTAATAGCATGATTAAAGCACACGAAAAAGTTAATCAATATTTGGATGAAATAGAAGGTATTATTCAATATCAAGTTGCAGGCAGTTTTAGAAGAATGAGAGAAACAAGTAAAGATTTAGATTATATCATTTCTACTGAAGATGAGCTGAAGGTTCAGCAGTTATTATTAGAAATTCCAGAGATAAAAGAACAGATTGCTGTTGGGACAACAAAAGTGTCATTAGATTTGTTAATAGAAGATGATGTAATTGGTGTGGATTTTAGATTGATTAAACCAGAAGCTTTCTATCATACTTTACAACACTTCACAGGTTCAAAAGACCATAACATTAAAATCAGACAGCTTGCTAAACAAAGAAATGAGAAAGTTAGTGAATATGGTATAGAAGAAAAGAATGGTAACATCATTACTTATCAAAGCGAAAAAGAGATATATGATCATTACAATGTACCTTATATACCTCCAACTATGAGAGAAGATGGTACAGAATTTGATAAAAACATTCAAAATATTATTCAATTAGAAGATATCAATGGTGATATTCATATGCATACTACTTATAGTGATGGTGCATTTAAAATAGAAGATATGATTGAAGCGGCTATCGAGCGTGGCTATAAATTTATTTGCATTACAGATCATTCTAGAAATTTAGCAGTAGCTAATGGTTTATCAATTGAACGATTACTTGAACAAAACAAAAAGATTAAAGCATTAAATGAAAAATATAAAGAGATAGATATTTATAGTGGAACAGAAATGGATATTAAACCAGATGGTTCATTAGATTATCCTGATGAAGTGTTAAAAGAACTAGATTATGTTATTGCAGCTATTCATCAAAGCTTTAATCAGACTGAAGAAGAAATTATGAATAGACTAAAAACAGCATGTGAAAATAAATATGTTAGACATATTGCACACCCAACTGGTCGTATTATAGGTAGACGTGAAGGGTACAAAGTCAATATGGAACAACTTATTAAAATGGCGAAAGAAACAAACACTGTTTTAGAATTAAATGCTAATCCTCAAAGATTAGATTTAAACGCTGAAGTGTTAAAAAACAATCCTGATTTAATGATCACAATCAACACAGATGCACATCATATTGATCATTTTGATTTTATGAAATATGGTGTTGGCACAGCTCAAAAAGGATGGGTAGATAAATCTCAAGTCATTAATGCTAAATCACGTGAAGAATTTAAAGAATGGATTAAATCAGAGAAATAAAGTATTAAAGAAGAGGGAAGATAATATGAATGAAAAAACATTAAAAGTTCTTGAATATCCCTTAATTATTCAACAATTATCTGCACATGCTACTAGTGATATAGCAGAGAGACTTATTAGTGAACTTAAACCAAGTGATGAACTGGAAACAGTTCAAAAGAGTTTGAATGAAACAGACGAAATGACTCAAATATATAATAAGCATAGAGTTCCTGGTTATTCAGGATTAAAAGATATAAAATCTTATGTCAGAAGAGCTGAAATAGGCAGCTTACTAAATGTTGAAGAATTAAACCAAATTAAACGTAATATTCAAGTTCAAAATAGATTCAAAACGTTTTATGCAAGTATAGTTGATGAAGACGAAGAAATTCTTTATCCAATTATTGATGGATATGTAGCACAGTTACCAGTATTAAGTGATTTACTCAATCAAATTAGCGAGCAATGTGATGAGCATGACTTATTTGATACAGCTAGTCCGAAATTAGCAGAACTGCGTCATCAAATAAAAAAGACAAACGATCGTATTAAATCGAGACTAGAGCAAATGGTGAGATCATCAGCGAATCAGAAGAAACTATCTGATTCTATTGTGACAGTAAGAAACGATAGACATGTACTACCAGTTAAAGCAGAATATCGACAAGATTTTAATGGTATCGTTCATGATCAATCAGCATCTGGCCAAACGTTATATATTGAACCAAGTGCAATTGTAGAGATGCATAATCAAATTTCTCAAGTTAAAGCTAAAGAAAAAGAAGAAAAAGATAGATTACTATATATATTAACTGAACTTGTCAGTGAAGTAGGATATGAACTATTATCGAGTACAGAAGTTATGGGCCATTTAGATTTTATTACCGCTAAAGCAAAGTTTGGCGCAACAATTAAAGCAACTAAACCTGTATTATCTGACGATAGAGCGATTTATTTACCAAAAGCAAGACACCCATTAATTAATCAGGCTGAGGTTATTAGTAATACTATAGAATTTAAACAAGATATAAATGCAGTTATTATTACGGGACCGAATACAGGTGGTAAAACGGTCACCTTAAAAACAGTCGGTCTCATTACATTGATGGCGCAGTCAGGTTTATTGATTCCTACATTAGATGGTGCAATTATAACTATTTTCAAAAAAGTATTTTGCGATATTGGTGATGAACAATCTATTGAACAGTCGCTTTCAACGTTTTCATCACATATGAAAAATATCGTTAATATTATTGATCAAGCTGATAAAGATTCATTAATTCTATTTGATGAACTCGGAGCGGGTACAGATCCTAGTGAAGGTGCCGCTTTAGCGATGAGCATACTTGATTATACAATTGAAAAAGATGCGCTAATTATGGCAACTACACATTATCCAGAACTTAAAGCATATAGTTATAATCGTGATAAAGTTATGAATGCAAGTGTCGAATTTGATGTTGAAACATTAAGACCTACCTATAAACTATTAATGGGTATACCAGGAAGATCAAATGCATTTGAAATATCTAAAAAATTAGGACTAAAAAATGAACTCATCAATCACGCTAAATCATTAATTGGTCAAGATGAGAAAGAAATTAATGTAATGATTGAATCTCTAGAAAAGAATGCGAAATCTGTAGAAAATGACAGAATTGAAGTTGAAAAATTGAAACAAGAATCAGCTGAATTACATCAATCACTATCTCAAGAATTACAGCGATTCGAAAAATTCAAAACACAATTAATGGATGATGCAAGAAATAAAGCAAACCAAGAAGTGAAACAAAAAACAAAAGAAGCTGAATCCATACTACAAGAACTTAGAGATATGCGAGATAATTCAGTAGCAAATGTAAAAGAACACGAGCTCATTGAAAGAAAGAAACGACTAGATAATCAATATACAGAAGCATCAATCAAACAAAATGTAAAAAAAGAGCGTCACGATAAAATTGAAAAAGGCGATGACGTTAAAGTTTTATCTTATGGTCAAAAAGGTGAAGTTATAGATGTTGTTAATGATAAAGAAGTAGTCGTTCAAATGGGTATACTTAAAATGAAAATTGAAGTAAAAGATTTAGAAAAGCTTGATAAAAAGAAACAACAACCAAGCAAAGTTGTTCCTAGAACTAATCGTACGACGATTAAAATGGATTTAGACTTACGCGGTTATCGTTATGAAGAGGCTATGATTGAATTAGATCAATATATTGATCAAGCAGTTCTTTCAAATTATGGTACAGTTAATATTATCCATGGTAAAGGTACTGGTGCATTACAAAAAGGTGTAACAGATCATTTGAAACGACATCGTTCAGTAGATAGCTTTAGAACAGGAATGCCATCAGAAGGTGGATTTGGTGTTACTGTAGTAACATTGAAATAAGGAGGAAACATATTGGATAATTTTGATATGTATAAACTAGCAAAAGTGTTGCTCGTTATTTCTGCTTTAACATTTATTGCAGGTATTGTTTATTTATTATTCTTATAAGGAGGTAATTTGAATGATTGAGACTAACGTTGAGAAGCAAGTTCTATTTATTCATTTAAATCATGGTCCAGTTAACGCATTAAATGAAGAAGTTTTAGCGGCTATCATCAAAGCCATTGAGACTCAAGGATTTGATGATAATGTGAAAGTAATCGTAATTAAAGGTAATGAAAAATGTTTTTCTGCAGGTGCAGACATTAAATCATTTCCAAATTTAACAAAGCATGAAAGATTAGACTTAGCTTCAACTAGCGCAAAATTATTTAGACTAATCAAAACTTGTCATAAACCAGTGATAAGTTCTATTCATGGAGTATGTTTAGGTGGAGGATTTGAATTAGCTTTAGCATGTGATATGAGATTAATTACGAAAGATACGAAAGTAGGATTACCTGAAATTAATTTAGGAATATTTCCTGGATTTGGTGGCGTAAGAAGATTATCTTATATGATAGGGCAACATAAAGCATTACAAATCGCTTTAACAGGTGAAAATATTAACTTAGATGATATAAAGTATTTGTTTAATGAAATTGTTAAAGATAAAGCAGAATTAGAAAAAGCAACTGAAGAATTAGCTTATAATATAGCATCGAAGTCATTAGACTCAATAAAAGTTATTAAACAAATGTCCAATTTAGATTTATCATTAGAAAGTGACCAAATTGAAGAAAGACATTTCGTAGATATTATAGAAAGTGAAAATGCTCAAGAAGGTATTGATGCATTTATCTCAAAAAGAAAACCAGAATTTAAGTGATTGCTTCCAAGTCCAACATCAAGTACAATACAGTTTGAGCAAACAACATGCATTGCAAAATAAAGCGTGCTATACTCTCATTATCATAAGTTAACAAGGAGGATTTTTCCAATGGCATTAGTAAAAGCAACAGATGCAAATTTCGATGAACAAATTAAAGAAGGCGTAAGTTTAGTGGACTTCTGGGCACCATGGTGTGGACCTTGTAAAATGATCGCGCCAGTATTAGAAGATTTAGCTAAAGACGTTGAAGGTAAAGCAGATATCGTTAAATTAGATGTAGATGAAAACCAAGCAACAGCAGCTAAATACGAAGTAATGAGTATTCCAACATTAATCGTATTCAAAGATGGCGAAGCTGTAGATAAAGTAGTAGGTTTCCAACCTAAAGAACAATTAGAACAAGTATTATCTAAACACTATTAATAAGATTGAGTAATGGTGATAAGAGGCTGAGACAATTAAATTGTCCAGCTTCTTTTTTGTTCCCTTATATTTCTTGAGCACCTAAATATACATTTCTAATTTTTATGTTAAATAGAACGTATGTTTTGGTTAAATGAAATATTGTTGATATAATTATTAAAAAAAGGTAGGTGAATAAGGTGGAAGACTACCAAAAAAGAATAAAACAAAAATTAGATGTATTACCTACATATCCTGGTTGTTACATTATGAAAGACAGACATGACTCTGTTATATATGTTGGTAAAGCAAAACGTCTTAGAAATAGAGTTCGAAGTTATTTTACAGGTGCACATGATGAAAAAACAACTCGTCTAGTTGGAGAGATTCGAGATTTTGAATTTATCGTTACATCTAGTGAAATTGAATCATTATTATTAGAGTTAAACCTTATAAAAAAACATCAACCTAGATATAACATCTTATTAAAAGATGATAAAAGTTACCCCTTTATCAAAATTACGAAAGAAAAGCACCCACGTTTAATCGTTACAAGAACTGTGAAAAAAGATTCAGGAAAATATTTTGGTCCTTATCCAAATGCTTATGCAGCACATGAAACGAAAAAATTGCTAGATAGAATCTATCCTTTAAGAAAATGTGTAACAATGCCTAACAAAGTTTGCTTATATTACCATATAGGACAATGTTTAGGACCATGTGTCTATCCTGTTGAACAAGCACAATATCAAGCTATGATTAAAGAAATTACAGACTTTTTAAATGGTGATGATAAATCAATTGTGAATGATTTAAAAGAAAAAATGAATGCAGCTAGTGAAGCTTTAAAATTTGAAGAAGCTAAAGAATATAGGGACTTAATTCAGCATATTGAAATGTTGAATTATAAACAAAATATGATGTCATCAGATATGACGATGAGAGATATATTCGGTTATTCTGTCGATAAAGGTTGGATGTGTATTCAAGTGTTCTTCATAAGACAAGGGAAATTGATAGAAAGACAGGCATCTATGATTCCAATAATACAAACTGCGGAAGAAGAATTTTATACCTTTATAGGTCAGTTTTATACATTGAATCAACATTTAACACCTAAAGAAATACACATTCCAAAAGACATAGACATTAAAACAGTTGAGTCAGTTGTTGATTCAAAAGTTGTACAACCTAAAAGAGGTAAGAAAAAAGAAATGGTAGATTTAGCAATTAAAAACGCTAGTATTTCATTGAAAAACAAATTTGAACTCATCGCGAAAGATGAATCACGAACAATAAAAGCAATAGACAATTTAGGTGAAGCAATGGGAATTCAAACACCAATTAGAATTGAAGCATTCGATAATTCTAATATTCAAGGTGTTGATCCTGTATCAGTCATGATTGCTTTTGTAGATGGCAAACCAAGTAAAAAAGATTATCGTAAATACAAAATTAAATCAGTCAAAGGACCTGATGATTATAAATCTATGCAAGAAGCTGTTAGAAGAAGATATACAAGAGTTTTAAAAGAAGGCTTGCCAATACCAGATTTAATAATTGTTGATGGTGGTAAAGGTCATATGACTTCTGTTAGAGAAGTATTAGAAAATGAATTAGGACTTGATATTCCAATTGCAGGATTAAGTAAAAATGATAAACACCAAACTTCAGAATTACTTTATGGTGCTCAAGCAGAAATTATACCACTAAAGAAAAACTCTCAAGAATTTTATTTACTTCAACGAATACAAGATGAAGTGCATAGATTTGCAATTAGTTTTCATAGATCAACGCGACAAAAGACAACCTTGAAATCTGCTTTAGATGAAATAGAAGGCATAGGGCCGAAAAGAAAGCAAACATTGCTAAAACATTTTGGTTCTATTAAGAAAATGAGAGAGTCTAGTTTGAAAGATTTTACTGAAATTGGGTTACCAGAAAAAGTTGCTCAAAATTTAGTAAAAAAGCTTAGTAATTAAAGAGTAAAATTACAATAAAAAATCAATATATTTGGCCATGAGAATTATTCTCATGCCCAAATTCATACTTAATGATGTTACAATATACATGTAATGCTCATCGAATTTTTTTTAGCATATATGTAATCGTTTTCAGTTTTGCATATATAATAATATATCGATAGAGCCATAGATTAAAGTTAGGGGGGACTTCTTTTGGCGTCAAGCGAAAAACAGTTTATATTACGTCGTATTCATTCATTATTAGGTGTAATTCCTATAGGAATATTCTTGATTCAACACTTATTAATTAACCACTTTGCAACAATTAGCCCGGAGGCTTTCAATAAAGCATCTGATTTTATGTGGAATTTACCATTTAAAATAGTGTTAGAGGTTGTAGTAATTTATATTCCTATACTATTCCACGCTATTTATGGATTATACATAGCTTTTACAGCTAAAGAAAATGTAGGAAGACAATCTTTATTCAGAAACTGGATGTTTTTACTACAACGCATAACTGGTATAGTTTCATTTATTTTTATAGCTGTACACGTATACCAAACACGTATTCAAGCTGCATTAGGTCATCATGTTGATTTTGATATGGTATCAGATATTTTATCTAATCCTATTTCTGTAACGCTTTATGTTATTGGTGTGCTAAGTGTTATATTCCATTTTTCAAATGGATTATGGTCATTCTGCATTACTTGGGGAATTACACAATCACCTAAATCTCAACGTTTTATGACATATGTAACATTATTAGTATTTATAGTAATTAGTATTATTGGCTTAAGAGCTATTTTTGCATTCGTATAAGATTTATACTTTTTAGGGGAGTGACAATTTTTATGGCAAACAACAAAATTATTGTTGTCGGTGGCGGTTTAGCAGGATTGATGGCAACAATTAAAGCTGCAGAAAAAGGTGCACATGTTGATTTATTCTCATTAGTACCTGTTAAACGTTCACACTCTGTATGTGCGCAAGGTGGTATTAACGGAGCTGTTAATACAAAAGGTGAAGGTGACTCTACTTTCATTCACTTTGATGACACAGTATATGGTGGAGATTTCTTAGCTAACCAAACACCAGTGAAAAATATGACTGCAGCAGCACCAAGTATCATACATTTATTAGACAGAATGGGCGTAATGTTTAACCGTACACCTGAAGGTCTTTTAGATTTCCGTAGATTTGGTGGTACTTTATATCATAGAACTGCTTTTGCAGGTGCAACGACTGGGCAACAACTATTATATGCATTAGATGAACAAGTGAGAAGCTTTGAAGTAAAAGGTTTAGTTACAAAATATGAAGGCTGGGAATTTTTAGGTATCATAAAAGATGATGAAAATTCAGCCCGTGGTATCGTAGCGCAAAACTTAACAGATTCTAAAATAGAATCATTTGGTTCAGATGCTGTAATTATGGCAACAGGTGGTCCTGGTATTATCTTTGGTAAGTCTACTAACTCAATGATTAATACAGGTTCTGCTGCATCAGTTGTTTATCAACAAGGTGCTAAGTATGCTAACGGTGAATTTATTCAAATTCACCCAACTGCAATTCCAGGTGATGATAAACTAAGATTAATGAGTGAATCAGCTCGTGGTGAAGGTGGACGTATCTGGACTTATAAAGATGGTAAACCATGGTATTTCTTAGAAGAAAAATACCCAGATTACGGTAACTTAGTACCACGTGATATCGCAACGCGTGAAATATTTGATGTTTGTGTTAACCAAAAACTTGGTATTAACGGTGAGAACATGGTATATCTTGACTTATCACATAAAGACGCACATGAATTAGATGTTAAGCTTGGCGGTATAATAGAAATATATGAAAAATTCACTGGTGACGACCCTCGTAAAGTCCCAATGAAAATATTCCCAGCTGTTCATTATTCAATGGGTGGAATTTGGGTAGACTTTGATCAAATGACTAACATTAAAGGTCTATTTGCAGCAGGTGAATGTGATTATTCACAACATGGCGGTAATAGATTAGGAGCTAACTCTTTATTATCAGCTATTTATGGTGGTATGGTTGCAGGACCAAATGCAATGGAATATGTTAAAAATATTAAAACTTCATACACTGAATTAGATGAAGAAATATTCCAAAAACGTATTGATGAAGAACAAGAAAAATTCGACCACTTATTACAACTTAAAGGTACTGAAAATGCTTATAAGTTACACAAAGAATTAGGTGAAATTATGACTGCAAACGTTACTGTTGTTCGTCATAATGATAAACTTCTTGAAACTGATAAGAAAATTGTTGAATTAATGGAAAGATATCAAAATATTGATATGGAAGATACTTCAACATGGAGTAACCAAGCTGTATTCTTTACACGTCAATTATGGAATATGTTAGTTTTAGCAAGAGTTATTACGATTGGTGCATATAATCGTAATGAATCTCGAGGGGCACACTATAAACCAGAGTTCCCTGAACGTAATGATGAAGAATGGTTAAAAACAACTATTGCTCAGTTCAGAGGACCAGAAGAAGCACCTGAATTCTCATATGAAGAAGTGGATGTTAGTCACATTAAACCTCGTAAACGAGATTACTCTAAGAAATCCGAAGGGAGTAAATAATAATGGCAGACACTCAAACAGTTGAACAAAATTCACAAGATCAAAATCAAGAAAATAAAACAATTTCAATTATCATAAAACGACAAGAAAATGATCAGTCAAGACCATACGAAGAAAAATTTGAGATTCCTTATAGACCAAATATGAACGTAATCGCAGCTTTGATGGAAATTCAAAGAAATCCGTTCACTTCAAATGGTGAAAAGACAACGCCAGTTACATGGGATATGAACTGTCTGGAAGAAGTTTGTGGCGCTTGTTCTATGGTTATTAATGGTAAAGCACGTCAATCATGTTCTGCTATCATTGACCAATTAGAACAACCAATCAAACTTGAACCTATGAAAACTTTCCCAGTGATTCGTGACTTACAAGTTGATCGTTCTCGTATGTTCGATAACTTGAAAAAAGTTCAAGCATGGGTTCCAATTGATGGTACTTATGATTTAGGTCCTGGTCCACGTATGCCTGAGAAAAAACGTCAAACAGCATATGAGTTATCTAAATGTATGACATGTGGTGTATGTTTAGAAGTATGTCCTAATGTAAACGTAGATAATAATTTTATGGGTGCACAAGCAATTTCTCAAGTTCGTCTTTTCAACTTACATCCAACAGGTAGTATGACTAAAGATGAGAGAATTAAAGCGTTGATGTCTGATGGCGGCATTCAAGAATGTGGTAGTTCACAAAACTGTGTTAATGCTTGTCCAAAAGGTATTCCTTTAACAACATCAATCGCAGCAATGAATAGAGAAACTACATTCCAAATGTTTAAATCATTCTTCGGATCAGATCACGAAGTTAACTAAAACGATTTAAAATAAATTAACCTTTAAAGCCAATTATAAAATTGGTTTTAAAGGTTTTTTTCTATTATTCGTGATGAAAAAGGACCAATTAATTAACCGCAAATAAATGTATGTGTTATTATAATTAGTATAAGTTTTAAGTGAAAAGAGGTTCAAAAGCAATGGAAGAAATTACTAAACAGATTGAATATTCGCTTCGACATATCGTTGATAGAACTAAGTTGAGATCGAGAGGACAGTTAAAAGTATACGATATTTCACCTCCACAATTTATTGCGTTACAATGGTTAAATGAACATCAACAATTAACAATAGGTGAGTTATCTAAACGATTATATTTAGCTTATTCTACGACTACAGACATAATTGATAAACTTGAACAAAAAGAATTAGTCTTAAGAATTCAATCTGAGGAAGATAAAAGAGTATTCCATGTCAAGTTATTAGAAAAAGGTACAGCTCTAATCGATGAAGTAGTTTATGCAAGACAATCATATACTGAAGATCTTTTATCAGTGATGAACGAAGAAGACAAAATTAAATTTAATGAAGCTCTAGAGATTATGCTGAAAAGAATGAGAAGTGAAGATAAATGAATAAACCAATAGGCGTAATTGATTCAGGTATCGGTGGGTTAACAGTTGCTAAAGAAATAATGAGGCAATTGCCTAACGAGACGATTTATTACTTAGGTGATATAGGTAGATGTCCTTACGGGCCAAGAAGTAAAGAAGAGGTAAAAACATTTACTATACAACTGGCTAACTTTTTAGTAGAAAAAGATATTAAAATGCTTGTAATTGCTTGTAACACAGCAACTGCTGTAGCATTAAAACCATTACAAGAATTATTATCAATTCCTGTTATAGGTGTAATTGACCCAGGTTCTAGAACAGCTATAATGACGACTAATAATAATCGTGTGCTCGTATTAGGAACAGAAGGCACAATTAAATCTGAAGCATATAGAAGAAGTATAAAGTCTATAAACCCACAAGTAGAAGTTAAGGGTATTGCATGCCCAGGCTTCGTACCTTTAGTGGAACAAATGAGGTATAAAGATCCAACTATTACAAGCATTGTCATACATCAAACACTTAAACAATGGCGTTATGATGATTCCGATACGGTGATATTAGGATGTACTCATTACCCATTATTATATGATGCTATCCATCAATATTTTGATGATGGAAAGACCATTATCTCTTCAGGTTTGGAAACTGCTAGAGAGGTCAGTGCCTTATTAACATTTAGTAATGAGCACTCTTATTACACACCTAAACCTAAGCATAAATTTTTTGCAAATGGTGATGTAGAGCATATTACACGAACTATAAAAGAATGGCTGCATATAGAAGACGCTAAAGTTGAAAGAATAACATTGTAAGGAGAGATAATTATGAACGATATCATTATCGCATCAAACAACAAAGGTAAAATAAATGACTTTAAAGCAATTTTTCCTAAAGCGAATGTTATAGGTATTTCTGAAATTGCTCCTGATTTTGATGTAGAAGAAACAGGTATGACATTTGAAGAAAATGCTATATTAAAAGCAGAAACAGCATCAAAACAATTAAAAAAAATAGTTATAGCAGATGACAGTGGTTTATCTGTAAAAGCTTTAAATGGTGAACCAGGTATATACTCAGCAAGATATGCTGGAGAACAAAAAAATGATCAAGATAATATTGATAAATTATTAAGTAACCTGCAAGGTATAGAGAATAGAGAGGCAGAGTTTGTATGTGCAATAGCTGTCAGTGAACCAGGTAAAGAAACACTTACTTATGTAGGTAAAGCACAAGGTGAAATAATAGATGAACAGAGAGGAGAAAATGGATTTGGATATGATCCGATTTTCTTCGTTCCTTCATTAGACAGAACGATGGCCGAATTAACAGTAGCAGAAAAAAGTGCAATTAGCCACCGTGGTAATGCAATTAAACTAATGAATGAAGATGTAGGGGAGAGATTCCAATGAGATGGATAATTGTCAGTGATAATCACGGAGAACAAGGAATACTACATGAAATATATGATAAATATAAAGAAGCGGATTTATTCTTACATCTAGGAGATTCAGAGTTTGATTATGATGATACTGAATTAACCTTATATAATAGAGTAAAAGGTAATTGTGATTTTGATCCACGTTTTCCAATAGAAGAGCAAGTAGAAGTTCAAGGAATCGGATATTTCTATACACATGGACATCGATATGAAGTTAAAGGTGCTAGAGATGTATTAAGTGCACATGCTAAGAAAGCAAATGCTAATTTTGCTTTCTATGGACATAGCCATGTTGCTTTATGTGAATCAATTGATGGTGTATATTGTATAAATCCAGGTAGCATCTCTCAAACTCGAGGGAAATGGGAAGAAACCTATGCTGTAATAGATTTTGATAGTGAGCTTAACAATGCTAGTTTAACTTTCTTAAATAGAAATCATGAAGAAATTGAAAAACAATCTTTAGCTTTATAATAAAGTTTCACACAACCAAAACTTTTAATAGCTTTTATTAATTGAGATATTCATATGAATATCTCAATTTTATTAAATAATTAGAATAAACTTTCAATTAAAGTGAAAATGTTTTATAATTATTAATGTCGTAAATTTAATGTAAAGAAGTAAGAACTGTAATGTAATCAGGAGGGTGTTAAAATGAGTAGAACACACGTAACATCAGTTATTAATCAAGACAAATTTTGTATTAATAAAACTGAAGAACATGAATTACATAAAAACGAAAACATATATGTATTAACTTCAAATGGGCTAGTACATGCAAGTGTATTAGAAATATTTGAAGAAAAATCAGTATGTAAAGCAGAAAAAGCCAATATAGTTAAAGTAAATGACATCGTAATCGCTGAATAAAGTATAAATAATTTAAATAAACGTGTAATAATACTTCGAAAGCGATTTAATAAACCTTTTTCTTTTTAAAAAGTATTGATAAATCAGGTTCTATTCGATATAATTATTCTTGTGTTGAAAATGTCCTGGTAGCTCAGCTGGATAGAGCAACGGCCTTCTAAGCCGTCGGTCGGGGGTTCGAATCCCTCCCAGGACGTAAATTACCAATATTCCGTTGTATCTCGTTATTTGTAACGATGATATAACGGGATTTTTTTGTATATAGATATTCATCTACTCAAAATGTAGTTGATAAAGATGAATGAAGAAAAGTCTCTAGAATATTGGATGGATCGAGCGCGTAATACAATAAATCAAGAAATACAAGAAGATGCAAAGGAAAATAATAACAGTAATGAAGTAGTTTATATTTCAGGACAAAATTATTTTGCGAAGGAGTATGGTAGCAAAAAAGAATTGTTAATTTCATCAGGTGGTGATACCTATGATTATAGTTGTTACTCCTAGAAAAGATTAGCATGGCAGACTATGAAATCTTAATGATAGTATTTACTGTCATTGGATTAGTCATGATTAAAGAAAGCCATAAAAAATAACCATCACTAACTTTGATACACTCCCCTAAAAGCAGACACTTTAAATATAAAAAGTGGACTATATTAGAGGAGTGTATTTTTATGACTATAAATAAAATGCCTTTAGAAGAACGTATTAAATTAGTAGAAGATATAATTGGTGGTCATCTAACAATATACAGTGCAGCAAAAACCCATGGGGTTTCTAGTGCTACATTACAAGAATGGGTAAGAAGATATAAAGCATATGGTGAAGAAGGACTAAA
>NZ_RXWZ01000199.1 GCF_003970575.1 Mammaliicoccus fleurettii | reverse complement strand
TTTACATAAAAATTGTATTTGTATTAAAAAAAGCCTATAACGCACTGGTTATAAGCTTTTTTATATTAAGTTATTTAAATAAATTTTTCTATTACCTTACTTATTTCATCTTTATATTTTAATAAATCAATTGGCTCATTGAATTCTAAAGTAGTTTTATGGTCATCATTTAAAATTATATAATTTCTATTTTTAGTAAAATAGATTCTAGTCAACCATTTTCTAATACTGTTATCTATGAGTATATTAAAATAGCTCCTATTATCTCTATAATGAACTCGTTGTGTATCAATTGTGTCTGATGAAATAACTTTAATAATTGCATATGATTCTAATTCCTCTGGAGTTGTTACAATTAAATCTTCTGTTTTAGTAACTTTTGTTAGATTTTCTACATTTTTAACTTCGACTTTATTTTCTGTACTATTATTTAATGCAGCATTTAATTTGTCAGTTACTTTTTCATTAATCATTAAATTAAATGTATTTTTTAAGGTTGGTGTAAATCTATCAATGATCGTTTTTGTTTTAACCCCATCATAAACACTAGTTAAAACAAATTTCACAAATTCATCAGAAGGGTTTTCTAACTCTTGGTTCAAGAAGTTTTTTATTAAATTCACATATTTTAATTCATATGCTGAGCTTGAAATATTGTCTATATCAAACATTTCTTTTGAAAATTTATAGATTTCTTTTATATGATTTTCCTTTAAATTTAAAATATCAAAGACTAAAAATGGTTTTGAATCCATTTTATTTGTTTCTTCTAAATCAGTAAAAAATCTATACTCGATCCCATTTGTCAAAATACCAAATTTAGATTTGCTTGTTCCATAATATCTAAATAATTGTGAATCGTGGTTTGATAATTTTTCATTTACCGACTTACATTCAATTAGTATAGTAGGTTGGTTATCATTCATAATTGCATAGTCGACTTTTTCACCTTTTTTGATTCCAACATCAGCAATATATTCTGGCGTAAATTCCATTGGATTAAATATGTCGTAACCTAACTTTTGAAAAAATGGAAGAATTAATGCAGTTTTTGTAGCTTCTTCTGTGTTAACTTGTTCTTTTAAAGTGTTTATTCTTTTAGATAATTCTTCAATCCCCTTAACGAAATTTTCCATATTTATTATTCCCCTTTAACTGTTAATAAATTTTTAAACCCATATATATATTATACACAAAAAGTGAGATTTTAACTAAATATTAAAAAATCATTATAATGTGTTTATACAGTTCAGTTTCAAAATAATTTATATTATATAAATTTGTATCAAATTGACTTTTAGACTGTTATTCATTTGTGAATTAAATTTAACAATAACTAGGATAATATGTTGAATATTACTATTTTAAGCTGAATTCCTAATAATAAAGGACTAAAGTGTATTCAAAGTGCTAACTAAAGTCAGTTAATGACTTTATATGATAATTTACATTTTCTTAATATTATGGTTTACTATATATAAGTTAAACATCGTAGATAATCAAAGTCTCGCTCGAATGAGTGAGACTTTTTTATATTGTTATAAATTAAATAGTGGGGGAGTTTTATGTTATATACTATTACATCGATACTACCAAAGATACATGGGGGTCGAACTAAATCCTTATTGTACAGAATAAAGTTTTTAGAAGAACATCTAAACCAAAAGTCTGTTATCCACACTACTAATTATAATCCGGATTATTTTAATGTTTATGATGACTTTAAGAAAAGAAATATCATAAGTGATTCTTTAGAAATAAAAAATATTTATGAATGGCTATCTAACGACAAATTGCTTGAAAAATATTCTAGTCCAACAATTTTTACTAAAAAAAAGAAAGAAACTGAGTACACTATTGAACACTTAAATGAAAAAATTAATAAAAACATTGTTAGATACTATAATAAGGATGAATATGTGTTATATAGAAAATTTTACTTTGGTACTAAAATTTTGCTTTTCGAAGATTTTATGTCGCCTATATCAAGTAAAAGGTTGGAAAGAAGAGAGTATACAAGAAATGGTGTGCTTCATAGAATTACTAACTATTCACCAACAAGTTATAATAAATTATATGAAGAATATTATAATAAGGTAGGAGATATATATTTAAAAAAATACTTTTCTGATGTTGAGAAGAATAAAATTTTGTATATAACGTTTTATCAAGGTAATAGACCAGCTAAATTTTTTAGAAATGAAAAAGAGATGTTTACTTATTATTTCAATAATGTTCTTGAAGATGATTCAATAGTGTTTAATGATGCTAGGTTATTGGATAAATCATTAATAGAATGTGATAAAAATTTAAAAAGGGTAGCTGTGTTTCATAGCACTCATTTAGTGGAAAGAGGAATTAGAGGTTCTTATAAGCTGGTTTTAAATAGTGATGATATTATTGATAAGTATATAGTTCTTACTGATTATCAAAAAAAAGATATTCAAAAAGACTTCGAGATTGAAGATGATAAATTCAAAGTAATTCCACATTTTGTTGAGAAAATGAAATCTCATGAAATTAACGAGAAAAACAATCAATTTTGTTACGTTGGTAGAATTTCAAAAGAAAAGCAAATTGATCATATTATTAAAGCTTTTAGTATATATATAAGTAAAGGTAATGATTCAAAATTACTTATATATGGTAA
>NZ_RXWZ01000198.1 GCF_003970575.1 Mammaliicoccus fleurettii | reverse complement strand
CGATTATTAAGCTTGAATTTCGTTAGAAATTCACTCGGTTTATTGCTTGGTAAAATCTATTTGCTTACTTATCTAGTTTTCAATGTGCAAAATAATTATGGTGGAGACTAGCGGGATCGAACCGCTGACCTCCTGCGTGCAAAGCAGGCGCTCTCCCATCTGAGCTAAGCCCCCTAATTGGGTAATTAAATTTTTAATGGTGGGCCTAAATGGACTCGAACCATCGACCTCACGCTTATCAGGCGTGCGCTCTAACCAGCTGAGCTATAGGCCCATTCTTAAATTGAATGTTAAATAAACATTCAAAACTGAATACAATATGTCTCCGTTATTCCATGACCTAATGGTCATTCCGTAATATCCTTAGAAAGGA
>NZ_RXWZ01000021.1 GCF_003970575.1 Mammaliicoccus fleurettii | reverse complement strand
TACATATTTGTTATAGGTGCCATTCTAATATGGAATGGCACCTATAACAAATATGTATTTTATTTATATGTTGCAGTATTTTATAATAAATATGTAATCAATTTACAGCGCAAATTATTCGTAATGACATGCCATGGTATAGGACTAAATGTGAGCGGCGCTAATTTAGAGTATTAAATATGAATTTTTCATAATAATATAATGTGAATAATTTTTTAATACATTGTAAAGTTAATGATTTAATTTATTTGCAATGATTAATGGTTTTTTCATTAAAGTTTGAAAGGAAATGAATGTAAAATGGCTGACAAAAATTATACAGCAGCAAATATGGTAATAAACACTTTGAAAAATAATGGTGTGAATTATGTATTCGGTATCCCAGGTGCTAAAATTGACTACTTATTCAATGCACTTGAAGATGACGGTCCAGAACTTATTGTAACGCGTCATGAGCAAAACGCGGCAATGATGGCACAAGGTATAGGACGCTTAACAGGTAAACCAGGTGTTGCCTTAGTAACAAGTGGCCCAGGGGTAAGTAATTTAACGACTGGGCTTTTAACAGCGACATCAGAAGGAGACCCTGTATTAGCATTAGGTGGACAAGTTAAACGTAACGATTTATTACGTCTAACGCACCAAAGTATTGATAATGCAGCATTATTAAAATCTTCAACAAAATATAGCGAAGAAGTTCAAGATCCAGAGTCATTATCAGAAGTTATGACAAATGCGATGAGAACTGCAACTTCAGGTAAAAATGGCGCAAGTTTCATAAGCATACCGCAAGATGTTATTTCTGCACCGGTTGAATCACAAGCGATTGCACTTTGTCAAAAACCTAGTTTAGGTGTGCCAAGTGAACAAAACGTTAATGAAGTAATTGAAGCGATTAAAAACGCGAAATTCCCTGTATTATTAGCAGGTATGAGAAGTTCAAGTTCAGACGAAACGAATGCAATCCGTAAATTAGTTGAAAAAACAAATTTACCAGTTGTAGAAACATTCCAAGGTGCAGGTGTGATTAGTCGTGAATTAGAATCCCATTTCTTTGGTCGTGTTGGTTTATTCCGTAACCAAGTAGGTGACGAATTATTAAGAAAAAGTGACCTTGTTGTTACGATTGGTTATGATCCAATTGAATATGAAGCGAGCAATTGGAATAAAGAATTAGATACTAAAATTATTAATATAGATGAAATTCAAGCGGAAATTACAAATCATATGCAACCAGCAAAAGAATTGGTTGGTAATATTGCTGGCACAATGGAACTTATTTCTGACAAAGTCGATGAACCTTTTGTCAGTCAAAAACATTTAGACGAATTAGAAACTTTAAGAGCGCATATACTTGAATCAAGTGGTATCAAACCAACACATGAAGATGGCGTGTTACACCCAGTTGAAGTCATTGAGTCAATGCAAAAAGTATTATCAGATGATACAACAGTAACTGTAGACGTAGGTAGTCACTATATTTGGATGGCACGTAAATTTAGAAGTTACAATCCAAGACACTTGCTATTCAGTAATGGCATGCAAACGTTAGGTGTTGCATTACCATGGGCTATTTCAGCTGCTTTAGTACGTCCTAATACACAAGTTGTATCTGTTGCTGGCGATGGCGGTTTCTTATTCTCAGCACAAGACTTAGAAACAGCTGTACGTAAAAATCTTAATATCATCCAATTAATTTGGAATGACGGTAAATATAACATGGTTGAATTTCAAGAAGAAATGAAATATGAACGTAGTTCAGGCGTAGATTTTGGTTCAGTTGACTTCGTTAAATATGCTGAATCATTTGGTGCTAAAGGATTACGTGTAACAAATCAAGAAGAATTAGAAGCGGCAATTAAAGAGGGATACGAAACTGAAGGACCAGTATTAATTGATATCCCAGTGAATTACAAAGATAATGTTAAACTTTCAACAAATATGTTACCTGACGCTTTTAACTAATATCGAATTAAACGGTGAAAATGATTAATTATTTATCAAAATAGGAGTGAATAAAGTTATGACTAACGTACTATATCAACACGGCACACTAGGTACATTGATGGCAGGCCTTTTACAGGGTACTGCTTCAATCAATGATTTATTAAAACATGGAGACATTGGTATTGCGACTTTAACAGGTTCAGATGGTGAAGTGATTATCGTTGATGGTAAAGCTTATCATGCCAACGAACATAAAGAATTTGTAGAATTGGTAGGTGACGAATTATCACCATATGCAACAGTATCAAGATTTACACCTGATAAAACGTATAGCACGAGCAATAAACCTTCAGCAGAAGTTTATGATGAAGTTAAAGAAAAAATGTTAAGTAAAAATTTATTTTCTGCTGTTAAAATTTCAGGTACATTTAAAAAAATGCATGTACGTATGATGCCAGGACAAGAACCACCATATACAAGATTGATTAACTCAGCGAATAGACAACCTGAACAAATTGAAGAAAATATCAAAGGTTCTGTTGTAGGATTCTTCACGCCAGAATTGTTCCATGGTATTGGTTCAGCAGGTTTCCATGTTCATTTCGCTAATGATGACCGTAATTTTGGCGGACACGTATTGGATTTTGAAGTTTCAGACGTTACGGTAGAAATTCAAAACTTTGAAACATTTGAACAACATTTTGCTGTCGATGATGAAGCATTTACAAATACGGACATTGACTACAAAGATATTGCAAAAGAAATAAGACAAGCAGAATAAAGGAGTAGCGAGCAAATATGTTAGTTGAAAGTTTTAACCCTTTTAATAATTTGCTACTTTCAAGTATTGTAGCCGCAATACCAATTATATTATTTTTATTATGTTTGACTGTATTTAAAATGAAAGGTATATATGCAGCAATTACAACATTAATCGTAACAATTATTGTTGCTATGCCATTCTTTAAATTACCAGGAAGTATTGCAGGCGGTGCTACTTTAGAGGGCTTTTATCAAGGCATTATCCCAATCGGATTTATTGTAATCATGGCAGTTTGGTTATATAAAATTGCTACAAAAAGTGGCCAATTTGATATTGTTCAAGATAGTATCGCGAGTGTCTCACGAGACCAACGTGTTCAATTATTATTGATTGGCTTCGTATTTAATGGATTTTTAGAAGGTGCTGCAGGCTTTGGCGTACCTATTGCTATTTGTGCAGTTTTATTAACTCAAATAGGTTTTAAACCTTTGCAAGCTGCGATGTATTGTTTAGTAAGTAATGCAGCTGCAGGTGCATATGGTGCGGTAGGTATACCAGTTGCAATTGTAGATACGTTGAATTTACCAGGCGACGTAACGTCATCTCAAGTAGCGTTAATTGGTAATTTAACATTAGGCTTTATTAGTTTTGTTGTGCCATTTTTATTAATGTATATTATGGATGGCTTTAAAGGTGTGAAAGAAACTTTTCCAGCCACTTTAGTTGTGGCAGTTACTTTCACAATTTTACAAGTACTTATTGCAGCTTTTGCTGGACCAGAGTTGGCTGATATTATTCCTGGTCTGGTAGCAATGAGTGCATTAGCATTGTTCTCAAGAAAATGGCAACCTAAAAATATTTTCAGAATTAATAAAGATGAAAAAGCAGATGCAGTGCCTAAACATTCTATGGGACATATCACTTATGCATGGAGCCCGTTTATCATTTTAACGATTGTTGTGATGATTTGGAGTTTACCAGCATTTAAAGGTTTATTTGAAAAAGGTGGTGCCCTTAGTGCACTCGCTGTGCACTTTAATGTGCCAGGAACAATGAATGCTGTGACTAATAAACAGAATGAACTAACATTCAATTTCTTTGCTCAAACAGGTACAGCTATTCTAATTACAGTGATCATTACAATTATTATTGCGAAAAATATGAGCTTTAAAACTGCTGTTCATTTACTGGGTCTCACAGTTAAAGAATTATGGGTTTCGGTGTTAACCATTTGTTTCATTTTAGCAGTATCCAAAATCACAACATATGGTGGACTAAGTAATGCTATGGGACAAGGCATATCTAAAACGGGTGCTGCCTTTCCATTACTATCACCACTACTTGGTTGGATTGGTGTATTTATGACGGGATCTGTCGTAAACAATAATTCATTGTTTGGGCCAATTCAAGCCTCTGTTGCTGAACAAATTGGTACAAAAGGTTCATTACTTGTTGCAGCTAACGTAGCTGGTGGTGTAACTGCTAAGATTGTATCACCACAATCTATTGCTATCGCTACAGCAGCAGTTAATAAAGTAGGTAAAGAATCAGAACTGATGAAAATGGCAATGCGTTTCAGTATCGGATTGTTAATTCTCGTTTGTATTTGGACATTTATTTGTAGTTTATTTATCTCATAAAATGAATTATAAAATACTAGCATAAAAAAGGACGTACATCCCGAAAGTCGGATTGAAAATCTAACTTATCGGGCTGTTTTTTTAATTTATGTGCTGCAAATGTGATGATTACTAGAAGCATGTATGATATTGGTAGACAATCTAGTAAATTATAAGTATTTTCTGGACTTTAAAAAGATGAAAGTGTCTTTGTAATAATCAGTTATAAGTATACAGTGCTAGCAATAACTGTAATTTTCCGTATCCAATTGGTAAACTGGATATAAAGCTATTTTAATTATACTTATATAACAATAGTGAAATTGCTTAGTTAGCTGAAAGGAGGTTAACAAATTGGACAATCAGGTAATACTGGTAATTCAACAGCACCACACTTGCATTTTCAACGTATGCAAGGTGGCGTAGGTAATGAATATTCAGTTAATCCAGATTCTTATATCAACAACAATCAATAATTTTATCAGAAAAAATCACGTCTTATTATAGGCGTGATTTTTTTATTTGAACTTAAGAAGTAGATATGTTTAAATATAATTGTTATAGTTACATTTAAAAAGGAGATGATTCATTGAATTTAGAATTTAATATCGCGGTTCACGTATTAACTTTCTTAAGTAAACATTCATCTGAAAGATTTAGTAGTGTCGAATTGTCATCAAAAGTTTGTGTTAATCCTGTGCAATTAAGAAGAGTTATGAGCAAACTATTAGAAGAAGGTTACATTACAACACAAAAGGGCAAATATGGAGGGTATCGAATAAATGGTAATGTGTTAGATACGCCATTATCCAATTTATTTAAATTATTCGCTTCTAGTCAATCATTTGGCAGAATTTACACAGGTACAAAAGAAAGTGACTGTAAAATTTCAAATGAAATGAGTCGAGTAATGTCAAACTACCATCGAAAAGAATTTGAAATAATAGAAAAATATTATCAAAATATTTCTATTGGAGATATATTAAACGATATTTTAATGGAGGGTTACAATGAAAAAGTATGATTTATTAATTTTAGGGTTTGGTAAAGGTGGAAAAACACTAGCAAAAACAGCTTCAGCTCAAGGGAAACAAGTAGCAGTTGTTGAACAATCCAAAAAAATGTATGGTGGTACATGTATCAATATCGGCTGTATTCCATCTAAAACATTAGTGCACGAAGGATTAGAAAGTGGATCGTTCAATCAAGCATTTGAGCGTAAAGAAGAAGTCGTAACGGCCCTTAATAAAAAGAATTATCATAACCTAGCAGACGATGAAAATATAACAGTATTAGATTACAAGGCTAGCTTTAAATCCAATACGGAAGTAGACTTATTAGATGAACAAGGCAAAGTTGTAGATACTTTAACAGCAGATGACATTGTGATAAATACTGGTGCAACACCTGTTATTCATGATATCAAAGGTATTAAAGAATCTAAACATTTATATGATTCTACAGGAATAATGAATTTAAGCGAACAACCTAAACGGTTAGTTATTGTTGGCGGAGGATATATTTCTTTAGAATTCGCATCTATGTTTTCGAACTTTGGTACACAAGTGACTGTATTAGAAGCGAATGATAAATTAATGGCAAGAGAAGATGAAGAAATCGTTTCACATGCGATTAAAGATTTAGAAGATAAAGGTGTAAAATTCGAGTTAGGTGCTCAAACTTCAGAATTTGAAGATAAAGATGGATATACAATCGCTAAAACGAATAAAGGTGATTTTGAAGCAGAAGCGGTATTACTCGCAATTGGTAGAAAGCCAAATACTGACTTAAATTTAGAAAACACTGATATTAAACTAGGTGAACGTGGCGAAATAGAAGTCAATAATCAGTTGGAAACAGCTGTCAAACATATCTATGCAATAGGTGATGTAAAAGGTGGCATGCAATTCACTTATATTTCTTTAGATGACTTTAGAATTGTTAAAGACAAATTATTCGGTTCAGGTGCTCGCACTACAGAAAATAGAGGTGCAGTACCTTATACGGTATTTATAGATCCTCCATTATCTCGTGTAGGATTGACTGCTAAAGAAGCAAAAGAACAAGGGTATGAAATTAAAGAAGGTAAACTACCAGTAAGTAATATACCTCGTCACAAAATTAATAATGATCCTAGAGGTCTGTTTAAAGTTGTGATAGACGCAACAACAAATAAAGTACTTGGCGCTACTTTATATGGTTTACAATCCGAGGAAATCATTAATTTAGTAAAACTGACAATTGACCAAAATATTGACTATACAGTTTTACGTGACAATATATATACACATCCTACTATGATAGAATCATTTAATGATTTATTTAATATTTAATTATATATAAATGTAATAAAGGCACATCACATATTGACGAATTGTTCAATAATGTGGATGTGCCTTTTTTTATTGAAACGACATTAACTACTCTTCATCCCGATTTTAATACTTGTAATTACGATACAGTCAAACAACTACATAGACATATATCTATATAGTTGTTAATCTATTTAATATCTAGGAGGTAGATATATGTCTTATAAAGAACTCTCAACAATATTAAAAGTGTTATCAGATCCAAGCAGATTGGAAATATTAGACTTACTTTCTTGTGGTGAATTATGTGCTTGTGATTTGTTGGAGCACTTTCAATTCTCACAACCAACACTCAGTCATCATATGAAGTTATTAGTAGATAACGAATTAGTTTATACACGTAAAGATGGTAACAAACATATGTATCAACTTAATCATGTTATTTTAGATGATATCAATCAAAATATAAACATTATTAACACATATAACCAACGTTGTGTATGTAAAAATATAAAATCAGGTGAATGTTGATGATGACGACTTTAGCAATTGTAATTTTTCTTTTAACTTTAATCTTTGTGATATGGCAACCTAAAGGTTTAGATATTGGTATTACAGCTTTAATTGGGGCGGTCATCTCTATTATTACAGGTGTTGTTAGCTTTTCTGATGTACTAGAGGTAACAAGTATCGTTTGGAATGCCACTTTAACATTTGTAGCTGTTATTCTTATTTCATTAATATTAGACGAGATTGGATTTTTTGAATGGTCTGCAATACATATGGTCAAAGCTTCAAACGGTAACGGCTTAAAAATGTTTGTATATATTATGCTATTAGGATCAATAGTAGCTGCATTTTTCGCAAATGATGGTGCAGCTTTAATCTTAACGCCAATTGTATTAGCGATGGTAAGAAATTTGGGTTTCAGTAAAAAAACAATATTCCCTTTTATTATTGCAAGTGGATTTATTGCTGATACTACATCACTTCCATTAATTGTGAGTAATTTAGTAAATATCGTTTCTGCTGATTACTTTAATATTGGATTTATTGAGTACTTTAGTCGAATGATTATTCCAAATATATTCTCTCTGATCGCTAGCATATTTGTATTATGGCTTTATTTCAGAACATCTATACCAAAAACTTTCGAAAAAAAGCATCTTATGAACCCAAATGATGCAATTAAAGACTTAAAATTATTTAAGATTTCTTGGCTAGTATTAGCAATATTACTTGTAGGCTATCTTGTTAGTGAGTTTATTCAAATCCCTGTATCGATCATTGCTTGTACGATTGCACTTATCTTTGTGATCTTAGCTCGTAATTCTCCTGCAGTTCATACTAAACAAGTGATTAAAGGTGCACCATGGAATATTGTTCTATTTTCTATAGGTATGTACTTAGTTGTATTTGGATTAAAAAACGTTGGCATCACATCAATTTTAGCTGAAGTATTATCTAATATTTCAAGTCATGGATTATTCAGTAGTGTTATGGGCATGGGCTTTATATCAGCATTTTTATCATCCATTATGAATAATATGCCTACTGTCTTAATCGATGCTATAGCGATTGGACAATCTAATGTAGTAGGAACCATTAAAGAAGGTATGGTTTATGCCAATATAATAGGTTCTGATTTAGGACCGAAAATCACACCGATTGGTTCTTTAGCAACATTATTGTGGCTACATGTGTTAACACAAAAAGGTGTAAAGATTTCGTGGGGAATATATTTTAAAACTGGAATCATTATTACTATTCCGGTACTATTTGTCACACTCTTAGGTTTATATCTCACACTAATTATATTTTAAGAAAAGAGGCTTTAACTATGGATAAGAAAACAATTTATTTTTTATGTACTGGCAACTCTTGTCGTAGCCAAATGGCAGAAGGTTGGGGAAAGAAAATTTTAGGTGACAGTTTTTATGTCTATTCTGCTGGAATTGAAACACATGGTGTTAATCCAAAAGCAGTAGAAGCTATGAAAGAAGTAGGTATTGATATCTCAAATCATACATCAGACTTGATTGATAATGATATCTTAAGACAATCAGATTTAGTCATAACATTATGTAGCAATGCAGATGATAATTGTCCCATCATACCACCTAACGTCAAAAAAGAACACTGGGGATTTGATGATCCAGCAGGAAAAGAATGGTCAGAATTTCAACGTGTTAGAGATGAAATCGGAAGTAGAATACAAGAATATAAAGAAACGCTCGTATAATGCGAGCGTTTCTTTATATAGTTGATACAGTTGAAATTTTAAAAAATTATAGCATATTGCTGAATTTATAGAGATATATTCCTTAAAAATTGAATAGGGTGCAATTATATGATATATAATACTTGATACATATATAAATAAGTAAAATTTATCTTACTTTATAAACCGCATCATTAACTGATAAGCAGAAGCGTATCATAAATAAAACTAAGAAATAGGTTGTTCATAATATAAAAAATTTTGGAGGGAGAATTAACAAAAAATGAGTTCAGTCATGAGAACAGGAAGAAATGATCCATGCCCATGCAATAGTGGTAAAAAATATAAAAAATGTTGCCTTATTAAGACAGATGAAACAAAACTTGCAGAAGCGTTTATTTATTCTACTCAATCAATGGAAAGAAATGCTCGTATTAAACAGTGCCTTCATCCAGAGAAAGACAAATGTGATGGTAAAATAAGCAAAGCTCACGCCATACAAAATAATAAAATATTAAATAAAGTTGCAGAAAATGGACATCTTATAACGACAGATGGAAATTCAAATATAATTTTTCAAGATATACGAGAAAGAGGAAGGAAAATAGCGACTACATTTTCAGGATTTTGTAATTATCATGATAAAATACTATTTCAAAAAATTGAAGATTGTGAATTTATTGGAACACAGGAGCAAGTTTTCTTTTTAACATATAGAACTATGGCATGGCATTATCATAAAAAACAGGAACAACTAAAAGCCAATTCTATACTAAAAGAAAGAATGGATGCACACGGTTTTGACATGTTATTGTTAGAAAATTTTAGTGTGCTTGAAAATGGACTTGAATTAGGTATGGAAGATAACATTAATGAAAAATTAATTTTTGATGATTTATTAATTAATAACGATTTTGATAAAGTTAATTTTAGCATATGGGAATTACCTTATGAAGCTGAATTTGCTATTTCAATGAAATATGGATTAGAATATGATATTCATGGTAATCGAATAAACAACCTTAAAATAGATAGCAATATAGAAAACATATATTTAAATATTTTTCCTGAAAACTCTAAGACATATTGTATATGGTCGTGGTTAAAAGAAAATGATGATAAGTATTTAGAATTTTCAAATCAGTTTATGAAATTAAATGAAATTGATAAAGAAAACTACCTTAATAATAAACTACCTAGATGGAGTGATTCACTTATTATTTCACCAAGGTTATGGAAAAAATGGGGGACTGGCATTCAAGATTCATTTGTTACACATATGAATTTTGACTTTTTATATAGCATGTATGAAGAAGAATCATCAAACTACGAATATGTCTTTATGGGTTCTGTTGCAAAGTTGAATTTATAGTATAATTTTAACAAAAAGGAGTCTTCTGTATGAACTATTTCAGATATAAACAATTTAACAAG
>NZ_RXWZ01000197.1 GCF_003970575.1 Mammaliicoccus fleurettii | reverse complement strand
CAACAATTAAAAAATTCGATTCAACAATTATCACAGTTAGATAAAGAGATGGTTGAATTATCTCAACAACTCGAATGTTTCGAAGTTATACGTTCAATTCCTGGTATTGGAGAACTAACAGCGGCTATGATTATAGGTGAACTAGGAGATATCACAAAATTTAAATCCAATAAACAATTAAATGCCTATGTCGGTATTGATATCAAAAGATATCAATCTGGTAACACTCAATATAGAGACACT
>NZ_RXWZ01000196.1 GCF_003970575.1 Mammaliicoccus fleurettii | reverse complement strand
ACATTAAGTTACTTAACCTCTAAAAAATAATTCATAAATCTAATTATTGATACTTTTAATTATGATTTAACTTTTCTAGATAAACTAAATATACCAACTGCAGATAATACCGCAAAAGTAAATAATACATAACGTAATATCACGTTATCATTTTCACCTGTTTTCGGTAATTCTTTTTGCGATTTATTAGATTTGTTTTCTTTTGATTTAACCTTATTTACAGATTCTTCCTTAGACTTTACATCTTTATTATTATCTTGTTTAGCTGTTTCAGAAGATTTAGGTTCAGATTTATTTGTATTCATATCTGTTTTATTTTGCTCATTAGCTGATTGTTTAACTTTCTTATCGTTTACAGCCACTTTGTTATCTTTATTTACGACTGTATTTTTAGGAGTTTCTGCTTTTTTATCATATTTTTTTCCTGTATTTGTATTTACTTCTTTGTCATCATTTTTATCTTTATTTGGATCTTTTTTAGTCGGTTTATCTTTGTTATCAGAAGCTAGTTGACCTGGACTATGTGGCTTTTCTTGATTGCCATTAGGGATTTTTGTATTACTTTGTTGTCCAGGTTTTTGCATATTTGTTTGATTATATGAATAATGATTGTCAGCACTAGGGTCAAAATTAATACCATCTAAAGGTCTAGGATGTTCACCTACAACCAAGTCATTTACTCTGCCTTTCGAAGCATAAAATTCAAAGTATCTCCATTGATCAGATATATGTTTATATTTTGGATTTACTTCATTTGTTTTGACACCATTCTTAATAATATAAAAATCCTCTGGATCTGGAGTCTTAACTTCTAATATTTCTTTTTCTGGAATACTCATTGAACCATCAGAATTAATGTATATAGGAGCAGCCTTACCACTTGATTTAAATACATATTTAACAGGTTTATTCTCCTTCAATTCCTCAGCATTCACTTTCCCTACAATAGGAGCACTTACAATTGTACATAACAAAGTTGATAAAAATACTTTCTTTAACATAAACATCTCTCCTTACATGAATAACATTTATAATATTTTTACTGCTTTGTTCTCAATATAACCAATCCAATTATCTTTATTATCGTATAATGAATAATAAGTTTTCCCATTACTTAATTTATATTGAGCTTTTGCAAATAACTTTTTATTTATATATTTGTCAGAAGATTCTCTTTTAGTATCAATTAAATATCCATAAAAGTTATAATTTTTACT
>NZ_RXWZ01000195.1 GCF_003970575.1 Mammaliicoccus fleurettii | reverse complement strand
TTACAAAAGTAAAGAAATATAGTTTAATAAGAATATTGATTAAAAAATAGGGAGAGGTAAATCCTTGAAAAATATAATACTTGTATTTATAGTTTTTTGTCTTACAATTTTTTCTGCTTATTTCATGATAACAACTGATTCTAAGCAAGAAGATAAAAAAGATTCAAAACAAGAAAAAACTGAACAATCAACTAAGAAACAAGAAAAAACACAGAAAAAAGAAGAAAAAGAATTAGATATTAAAACTCAAAAAGATTTATCTAAAATTATATATAGCAAGAAAGATGAACAGACTAAGATGAATGCTTATAATGAAGCAATTGATAAAGAAATCATACCGAGAAGTAATAATTATCAAGAAGCTGTATATGCTTATGAAGAGTCAGTATGGTTGAAAAATAATACGGGAACTGAGTAGTTAAATATACATATCATTTTCATCTCTATAATTATTAATTGGAGGGGTATAAATTGCACGTAAAAATATTAGGTTTTAACCTTTTTGCTAAGGGAGGTACTTCAAGAAGTAATATTAATTTAATTAAAGCATTTGTTAAATCTGGATATAAAGTAACTTATTATAATTTCAAAGATTATAACCAAAGTGATTTATTTAATACTATGATTAATGAAGGTTTATTAGATGATAATCTTGAGTTCCAAAAATACACAGATGCAAAAGAATTAGGGGATTGTGACAAATTAATATTAACGCGAGAAACATTTTTCTATATTGCTAGGGATGTTAAACAAGTTAATAAAAAAGTTCAAATTATTGGTGAAATACATGGACCATTAGCTTATATTTCTGATGAAGCAGATTTAGCTACAGATGCTATAGATGCATTTAGAGTAAGTACTGCCAAAATTAAAGAAGAATTTATAGAAAAATATGATGTCAATTATGTATTTAATCAATACGTGGAAGCTTCACATATTAATCTAAGTATGGAACCTAAAAATACTAAACGTAATTTACTGATTAAAGCTAGATTTGAAGATGAAATAAAGGATATTTCTTATGTAATTAAATTAATGAATTGCATAGTTAATGTAAAAGGATATGAAGATATAAATCTTTATATTAAAGGTTATGGACCATCGGAAGTATTATACAATAATTTAGTGAATTATTATGG
>NZ_RXWZ01000194.1 GCF_003970575.1 Mammaliicoccus fleurettii | reverse complement strand
GTTTTAAAAGTGCCATATTTTAAAAACAAATATACTATTATGGATATTAAAGGAAAGATCATTAAAATAATTAATGAGCATAAATTATATTTAATACCACATGACACAAAGGAAATAAGTTATGATATAAGCTTTATAGAGAATAATTTTAAAACATCTATCAAATTAGACGATAAGACACTTAATATTCTAGGGAGATTAACTAGTTATATAATTCTGAACTCAAAATTATATTTATTATCTAATGATATAAGTCGATCTTATATATACATGATTGATTTGAATACTGTAGAAGTTAGTATAATAAAGCAATCTCATTTGAATTTTAGTGAAATTTTTTTATTTGAAGATAACATATACTATAACATTTCAGATATATCTAACGAAATATTAATTACTAATATTCTGTTAGACGAAGACATTGAATATGAATTCAATATAAAAAATGAAATTATTAATAAAAGATCCATGATTAATAAATGTTACTATACTATTTATAAAAATCTTTCTTTAGATAAACTAAAAGGTATATACTTTTATGTTCATGGAGGCCCTAAAGATTATATAGGAAAGAACTATGATCAATTAAAGTCTCTATTCATCAACAATGGCTATTTGTTAGTTGCTATAAATTACCATGGGAGTATTACCTATGGTATGGAGTATGAAGAATCAATATATGGTAAATGGGGATTTCAAGAGCTAAGAGATATAAAAGAGGTTATAGAAGAGGTCATTTCGGAATACCCAAATTTAAAAAAAGACATAAGAATGTTAGGAATTAGCTATGGAGGAATACTAGCTAATTTAATAGTTGTAAAAGAAAATATTGAACTTAATAAAGTAGTATCGATATCTAGTCCTTATGAGGTTAAAAAATTCTATGATAATTTACCTCGATTTTACAAAAATATTTTCAATAGACGAGCTTTATATAAAGGTATTACAAAATATAATATTGAAGAGTTTAATCCAATAAATTATGTTAAGAACAAAGAGAACCGCACTTATCTAATATATATATATGGAGATAAGGATAAAAAAATTCCTATGAATTCTAGTATAGAAAGAGAAATTAAAAAAAATGTGAATTCCTATATTCAAGTCAGAACCGCAGGTCATAATATAAAAGAAATATTTGATAACCAATCAAATATAGATGACTTTCTTAACTTAATTTTTAAGTAATATGAAGAAGTGTAAAATAAACTGTTGACATACCACATCTTTAAGAAAAAATTGAATGTTTTAGTAAGATAATTGAAATTGGTAATAATATCTACAAATCAAAAGAAATTTTAAATATATATTGAGTTTACACTTGAAGAACTTATGTCTATAGGAGGTTTTTGTATGTGGACTATTAATACAATGAAACAAGATGAAGCAATGGAAATAGCAGATTTATGGAAATATCCTGAACCATATTCATTTTATAATTTAACAGAGGATATAGAAGACTATAATGAAATAATAGATCCTAACGAAAGAAAAGATCGTTTTTTTTCAATACAAGAAGATAATACCCTTATAGGATATTTCTGTATTGAAATGAGCAATAACTTTGTAAGTTTAGGGTTAGGAATGAAACCTGATTTAACTGGTAATGGTAAAGGAAAAGAATTTTTGACTTATATTATTAATTTTATTAAAAATAAATATAATGTTAAAAAAATTACATTATCAGTTGCAGGTTTTAATACAAGAGCTTTTAAAGTATATAGAAATAGTGGTTTTGTAGTGACAGGAGAAAGCGAAAATCAATCCAATGGGGGAGTTTATAATTTCATTAATATGGAAAAATATTTGTAAATTCTTTAAAATCTTAAAATCTAGTTTAGAATTTTAAATAAAAATATTAAAAGTTGAATGAATGTATAATACTCTTATGTTAACAAATTACAATAAAAACCTAAAAAAGCAAAAAATCATAAAAGTAAAATAGTAAATTTTATCATTTTTTGTATTTTAATCCTCAGAGGCGTATATTAAAAGTATAAAGAATTGGAATATTAAGAAATTATACTTATTAAAAGGGTGATGTTCTTATGTATTATAC
>NZ_RXWZ01000193.1 GCF_003970575.1 Mammaliicoccus fleurettii | reverse complement strand
CATAGAAAAAACACCTCCGTATAAATTCATTTTAATATGAATTCAACGAAAGTGTTTTTATTTTATTCCCACAAATTGGGGTCAGCTCAGAACCATTCAAATACAAAATCTATATAATCTTTTTACTACATTACAAAATCCTATTTTTCTAATACATTTACAAAATTAATAGCTAATCACATTCTTGATGATTATTTAAATACCTTGTATTATGGTAATCCTTGTCTAAATACAGGCAAATTTCGTTAATTCTAAAAACACTAGCATTGAGAGAAGTTGAACTTTGCTTTAATACAAGCAAAGATTTGTTATCTACATGTTTCTTAACGGTAGCTAGAATAAATATTGAATTGAAAAACTCAGTATTATCGCTAAGAGACTCCCCATATCTCTCCTCAATACCACCTAATAAATCATTAACACTTAAATCTTCAGGAACCACATATTCTTCAGTTCTCGATACGCCACCTTTACCATCAGTGATGTATCCCTCTAAGTCACAAAGCTCTAACTTAATTACTTTATACATACATCCTCCAGTTCAAGAGTGAATTATAGGTTACACTTATATTATATATAATCTGATTTTAATGTCAACTATTTTTTATAAACTTTTTATATAATATTTTAAAGATCCGTTAGATTAAGCAATTTTATTAGATCTATATTAAGAACTCCATGACATTTTAATATATCCAAATCACTTTATCTCAATAAAAA
>NZ_RXWZ01000192.1 GCF_003970575.1 Mammaliicoccus fleurettii | reverse complement strand
GTGTTATGAATCATTTATAGTGTTATAATAAATCACATAATATAGTATCTACATAAAAAAGCAGACACAATATCTTGTGTTTTGCACATTTAGAATAAAATTGAATAAAGTGTTGTATTTTTTGTATTTTTATTTTATAAATGCAATTTATTAAGTATATATATGTGGCAGGTGAAAGTTAATGAAGATAATTTATTACTCTTTAACAGGTAATGTAAGACGATTCATTCAGAGGGCTGGGTTGTCTGATACAATGGCTCTCACTGAGGCAAACAAAACAAATGCAATTAATGAACCATTTATAATTGTGACAGGTACAATCGGATTCGGACAAGTTCCTGATACTGTACAAGATTTTTTGAATGTAAATCATCAACATCTGAGAGCAGTAGCAGGTAGTGGAAATAGAAATTGGGGACAGAATTTCGCGAAAGCAAGTGATGAAATCGCGAATAAATATCATGTCCCTTTATTGATGAAGTTTGAATTACACGGTAACCAAGAAATAGCAGATGAATTTAAAGAAAAGGTGGTTAATCTCTATGAAAATGATAAACAAACAGAAGCAAAATCATATTGAATTAAACAATAAAGTGACAAAGAGAAGAGAAGATGGATTTTTTGATATTGAAAAAGACCAAGAAGCATTAGAAGTATATTTAGAAGAAATTGCAGAAAAAACAATTCAATTTAATGACCCCATAGAGCGTTTGCACTTTTTAGTAGATCAAGACTTCTATTATGATCTATTTAAAGAATATAGCGAAGAATCACTAAAAGAGATAAACCAATTTGCAGATTCAATTCCTTTTCAATTTGCAAGTTATATGTCAGCAAGTAAATTTTTCAAAGATTACGCTTTAAAGACGAATGATAAATCAGAATATTTAGAAACTTACAAAGAACACGTTATTATTGTGTCTTTATATTTAGCAAAAGGTAATGTTGAACAAGCTAAGCAGTTTGTTGAAGGTATGATTGAACAACGTATTCAACCAGCTACACCAACATTCTTAAATGCTGGTAGAGCAAGACGTGGGGAACTAGTAAGTTGTTTCTTATTAGAAGTGGATGATAGTTTGAATTCAATTAACTTTATTGATTCAACTGCTAAACAATTAAGTAAAATTGGTGGCGGCGTAGCTATTAATTTATCTAAACTACGTGCTCGTGGTGAAGCAATTAAAGGTATAAAAGGAGTAGCTAAAGGTGTACTTCCAGTTGCAAAATCACTAGAAGGTGGATTTAGTTATGCTGATCAACTTGGTCAAAGACCTGGTGCAGGAGCAGTTTATTTAAATATCTTCCATTACGACGTATTAGAATTTTTAGATACTAAAAAAGTTAACGCAGATGAAGACATTAGACTTTCAACAATCTCTACAGGTTTAATCGTTCCTTCTAAATTCTTTGATTTAGCTAAAGAAGGTAAAGATTTCTATATGTTCGCACCACATACTGTTGAACGTGAATACGGTGTAACACTTGATGATATTAACCTTGACGAGTATTACGATGAACTTGTAGCAAATCCTAACATTATCAAAAAAGCTAAAGATGCTCGTGATATGTTAAATACAATTGCGCAAACTCAATTACAATCAGGTTATCCATACTTAATGTTCAAAGATAATGCGAATAAAGTACACCCAAACTCTGAAATTGGCCAAATTAAAATGAGTAATTTATGTACTGAAATTTTCCAATTACAAGAAACATCCATTATTAACGATTATGGAACAGAAGATGAAATCAAACGTGATATTTCATGTAATTTAGGATCATTAAACATTGTAAATGTAATGGAATCTAAGAAATTTAAAGATTCAGTCCATACAGGAATGGATGCTTTAACAGTTGTGTCTGATGATACAGAAATTAAAAATGCTCCAGGAGTTAGAAAAGCGAACAGTGAATTGCATTCAGTTGGCTTAGGAGTAATGAATTTACATGGTTATTTAGCTAAAAACAAAATCGGATATGAATCAGAACAAGCAAAAGACTTTGCTAATGTATTCTTTATGATGATGAACTACTATTCTATTGAGCGTTCAATGGAAATAGCTAAAGAAAGACAAGAAACATATGCTGATTTCGAAAAATCTGATTATGCTTCAGGTAAATATTTTGAAAAATACATTCAATCTGATATTAAACCACAATACGACAATGTTGCAGCATTATTTGAAGGCATTGAAATGCCAACTGCTGAAGATTGGAAAGCATTAGCAGAGGCAGTTAAAGAAAATGGATTATATCATGCTTATAGACTTGCTATTGCACCAACTCAAAGTATTTCATATGTACAAAATGCTACAAGTTCAGTAATGCCAATCGTAGATCAAATTGAAAGAAGAACTTATGGTAATGCAGAAACATTTTACCCAATGCCATTCTTATCACCAGAAACTATGTGGTATTACAAATCAGCATTTAATACAGATCAAATGAAATTAATTGATTTAATTGCAACAATTCAAGAGCACGTAGACCAAGGTATTTCTACAATCTTATATGTTAATTCAGAAATTTCTACGCGTGAACTTTCAAGATTATACGTATATGCTCATCATAAAGGTTTGAAATCACTTTACTATACACGTAATAAATTATTAAGTGTAGAAGAATGTACAAGTTGTTCAATTTAATCATTTTAATAAGATAGGAGATCTAACATGAAGGCAGTAAATTGGAATACACAAGAAGATATGACGAATATGTTCTGGCGTCAAAACATCTCACAAATGTGGGTTGAGTCAGAATTCAAAGTATCTAAAGATATGGCAAGTTGGGAAACACTGACTGAAGCAGAAAAAAACACATTTAAAAAAGCATTAGCTGGACTTACAGGTTTAGACACACATCAAGCAGATGATGGAATGCCATTAATCATGATGCACACTCAAGATTTAAGAAAAAAAGCTGTATATTCATTTATGGGAATGATGGAACAAATACATGCGAAAAGTTATTCTCATATATTTACTACATTATTGCCATCTAGTGAAACAAATGAATTATTAGATACTTGGGTTGTGGAAGAACCACATCTAAAATATAAATCAGATATGATCGTTGGAAACTACCATAAACTATGGGCTAAAGAAGCATCAATATATGATCAATATATGGCTAGAGTTTCAAGCGTGTTCTTAGAAACATTCTTGTTCTACTCAGGTTTCTATTATCCTTTATATTTAGCAGGACAAGGTCGTATGACAACATCAGGTGAAATTATTCGTAAAATATTATTAGACGAATCAATTCACGGTGTATTTACAGGTTTAGATGCACAAAGCCTGAAAAATGAACTTTCACAAGATGAACAAATTAAAGCAGATAGAGAAATGTATCGCATGCTAGATTTACTATATAAAAATGAGTATGAATATACAAAAACTTTATATGATGATATTGGTTTAACAAACGACGTAATGAATTACGTAACATATAATGCGAACAAAGCATTAGCAAACTTAGGATTTGACCCATATTATGAAGAAAAAGCATTCAATCCTATAATCGAGAACGCATTGAATACAAGCACTAAAAACCACGATTTCTTTAGTGTTAAAGGTGACGGTTACGTTATAGCATTAAACGTAGAAGCCCTAAAAGATGAAGACTTTATCTTTGAAGAAAAATAAGAATATAATGATCGTAGCCGAGACAAGTGAATTGTCTCGGCTCTTTTTTGTGTGGAGAAAGTGGGCTTTATAGGGGTGGGCTAGATTATGGGGCGTGGTTGCGGGAGATGATTGTGCGCTAACTGGCAGAATTCTGAATAATGCTCCTTAGATTGCGCTAACTGGCATAATTCTGAATAGTGCTCCTTAGAAAGCTCTAACTGGCAGAATTCCGGATTATGCTCCTTAGATTGCGCTAACTGGCAAAATTCCGAATTATGCTCCTTAGAAAGTTCTAACTGGCATAATTCTGAATAGTGCTCCTTAGAAAGCTCTAACTGGCAGAATTCCGAATAGTGCTCCTTAGAAAGTTCTAACTGGCATAATTCTGAATAGTGCTCCTTAGGTTGTTCTAACTGGCAGAATTCCGAATAATGCTCCTTAGGTTGTTCTAACTGGCAAAATTCTGAATAGTGCTCCTTAGAGACAGCACCTCATACGGACATTATTCGGAATTATGTCCCTAACAGCACCTCATACGGACATTACTCAGAATTATGTCCCTAACAGCGCCTCATACGGACATTATTCGGAATTATGTCCCTAACAACACCTCATAGGGACATTACTCGGAATTATGTCCCTAACGACCTCATGCTTTTTATTAATCTGTATTACAAAATAACAACTATTATCTTTTGCCATAAAAAGTTAACATATTTTTCAATATTAATTGATTTTAATAGAAAGTAATTGTTTATAATGAAGGTAATAGATGAAAGGTGGGTTTAATCTTGAAAAGAATTTTACTTGGCTTATTAACAGTATTAGTTATATCTGTGTTAGCTGCATGTGGAAATGATAAGAAGGAAGAAGAGCATAATCATTCGGAGCATAAATCGTCTGATAAACCTCAAGCTTTGGAAGTAGCATTAAATGTACCGAAAGAGGCGGAAAGTGGAGAAGAGGTTGAATTATCAGCTGAAGTTACACTTGGTAAAGAAAAGGTTAAAGATGCAGATGAAGTAATGTTCGAAATTGTGAAAGATGGAGACAAAGGTTCTTCTGAGATGAAGAAAGTTAAAGAAAATAAAGATGGCGTTTATAAATTGAAATACAAATTCAAAGATGCTGGTAAATACAATGTAACCAGTCATGTAACAGCTAGAGATCAACATACAATGCCTAATAAAGATATTGTTATAAAATAATTTTTAAAGAGGCTGAGACAAATTAAATTGTCTCAGCCTCCTCTTATCATTTTTTGAAATAGCATTGCTTTTAATTTTATTCTTCATTACAATAGAGATAATGATAATCGTTATCAACTAATGAGAAGTAGGGTGTGACATGGGAAAATTTTTAATGCGTTTAGATGTTTTGATTGTATTATTAGTTATCACGACATTCTTCTCGATTTTTATAGGTGTGTCCGAAGTAAAACCGTTACACATATTTAACTTATCTGATGAACAAAAAAATATATTAGTATCGAGTAGAATTCCAAGAACAGTGAGTATTATAATTTCGGGTAGTTCTTTAGCAATTTGTGGTCTTATTATGCAACAGCTTACCCGTAATAAATTTGTTTCACCAACAACAGCTGGAACTATGGATTGGGCTAGATTAGGAATCTTAATTGCGCTCATCGCTTTTCCAGACGCAAATATATTAGTCAAATTACTATTTGCTACATTGTTGAGTTTGTGTGGAACAATGTTGTTTATGCAAATTCTTCAACGAATTCAATTCAAAGATGTCATATTCATCCCACTAGTTGGTATTATGCTCGGAAATATTGTTTCTAGTTTTTCTTCTTTTATTGCTTTAAGAACGAATACAGTTCAAAGTATTGGGAACTTTATGCAAGGTAATTTTTCAATTATTACTAGCGGTAGATATGAAATTCTATACATAAGCATTCCTTTTTTAATACTTGCATTTATATTTGCGAACCAATTCACGATTGCCGGAATGGGTAAAGATTTTAGTGTGAATTTAGGGCTTAACTATCAAAAAGTCGTAAATATCGGGCTGATTATCGCTTCGATTATTACTGCATTAGTTGTTGTAACAGTTGGAACAATGCCATTCTTAGGTTTAATTATTCCAAACTTAATTTCTATATTTAGAGGTGATCATTTAAAAAATGCTCTACCACATACTGCTGTATTCGGGGCGTTGTTTGTTATGATTTGCGATGTGTTAGGTAGATTAATCATCTTCCCATATGAAATTACAATTGGATTAACAATTGGCGTAATTGGTAGTTTTATTTTTATAGTAATGCTGATGAAAGGACGTTCAAGAAATGCTCAATAAATTATCGCCCATACATAAATTAATCCTTTTATCCGTATTAACTGTTCTAATTGCAGCTTTGTATTTATTTTATAATATTAATCCGAATATTTTAGAGTACCAATTAACCGGTCGTGTAAGAAAAGTAATCGCTATGTTGTTAGTAGGAGGAAGTATTGCTGTTTCTACAGTGATTTTTCAAACGATAACCAATAACAGAATTTTGACACCATCCATTATCGGTTTAGATGCTGTATATATGTTTATTAAGACTTCACTAATATTTATATTCGGTTCAACTTCATCAATTGTATTAAACTATCATTTGAATTTCATTATTACACTTGTTGGCATGATTTTATTTAGCTTGTTTTTATTCCAAATATTATTTAGATCTAAAGATCAAAATGTATTCTTTATACTATTGCTTGGTATTGTTTTCGGAACATTCTTCTCCAGTTTATCTAGCTTCATTGAAATGATGATTGATCCTGAAGAATTTTTATCTATACAAAGCGCGATGTTTGCAAGTTTTAATGCTATTAATGAAGAATTGCTTACAATATCAGGTGCGGCATTGTTAATTATGATCATTATAGCGTTCAGAATTAGACCATATTTAGATGTATTATCATTAGGAAAAGATCATGCAATAAACTTAGGTGTTAATTATACAAATGTTACGAGATGGCTGATGGTTATGGTTGCATTGCTTGTAACAATTTCAACTGCGTTAGTAGGACCTATTACATTTTTAGGTTTACTCGTAGTTAATCTCGCACATGAATTTATTAAAGAATTTGAACACAAATATATATTGCCAGCTTCTATACTCATAAGTTGGATTAGTTTGTTTCTAGGTCAATGGGTTGTCGAACATTTATTTGAAGGTAATACAGAAATTAGTATTATGATTAACTTTATTGGAGGTATTTACTTTATATTCTTAATTTTAAAGGAGCGTAATGTAGCATGATAAAAGTCGAAGGATTAACAAAAACTTATCATCAAAATAAAGTCGTAGATGATGTTGATATAGAAATTGAAAAAGGCAAAATCACTTCTTTTATAGGTCCTAACGGCGCTGGGAAAAGTACGGTATTAGCTATGGTCAGCCGATTGATTGAAAAAGATAAAGGAAAAATTAAAATAGATAATCAAGATATTGCTTCAATGAAAAGTAACGAACTTGCTAAAAAGCTCGCTATTTTAAAACAAACGAATCATACGGAATTAAAAATTTCTGTAAGACAACTCGTTAGTTTTGGTAGATTTCCATACTCAAAAGGTAAATTAAAAAGACAAGACAATATTATGATTGATAAAGCACTCGATTATTTAGGGTTAACAAATATTCAAAATAAATATTTAAGTGAATTATCTGGTGGACAGAGACAAAGAGCATATATTGCTATGACGATTGCTCAAGATACTGATTATATATTGTTAGATGAGCCATTAAATAATTTAGATATGAAACATTCTGTACAAATTATGAAAATTTTAAGAAGACTTGTTAAAGAAATGAATAAAACGATTGTAATTGTTATACATGATATAAACTTTGCTTCTTGTTACTCGGATAGAATTATCGCGATTAAAGATGGAAAAGTAGAAATCGCTGGTTTTAAAAACGAGGTCATCAATGAACCGGTATTGAGTGATATTTACGATCTAGATATCAAAATACAAGAAATAAATGGACAACGTATATGTGTTTATTTTGATAATGAATACATTGAAGTAGATGAAATTAAAACTTTAGCTATGTAGTTAATAATACTTTAATCATTGAAAGGAGTGATGCTTGATTTTACATGGGCAGATAGGTTCTTGGACACATTTTATATCATTTAATCAGAAGGAGAATCATGAACTATGAAGAAAGTATTTGGTTTTATTATAATTAGCTTGTTATCAGTAGTGCTTGTAGCTTGTGGAAGTAACTCAAACAGCAAAGACGAAAAGTCATCAAAAGATGATACTAAAAGTGGTTCTCAAACTATAGAAATTCAATCGAAATATGAAGTTAGTGTCGAGAAAAAAGACGGCAGTGACTCTAAAAAAATTGAAGAAAAAGTAAAAGTACCAGTAAATCCTAAAAAAGTAGTCGTATTAGATTATGGTGCTTTAGATACAGTAGAAGCTTTAGGTGCTAAAGATGCAGTTAAAGGTGTGCCAAAAGGGGAAAATGGCGCGTCATTACCTGGATTCTTAGACACGTTTAAAGGCGATGACGTTGTGAACACAGGTTCAGTAAAAGAAGTGAATTATGACAAGATTGCTGAAATTCAACCAGATTTAATCTTATTCTCTGGTCGTACAGCAGGTACAGAAGTACAAGATGAATTGAAAAAAGCAGCTCCAGATGCAGCTAGATTATACGTTGGCGCTGATGATAAAAACTTATTAAAATCAGTGGAACAAAATACAACTAATTTAGGTAAAATCTTTGATAAAGAAGATAAAGCAAAAGAATTAATTGCTGGTTTAGATAAGAAAGTAAAAACAGCAAAAGAAAAAGCTGAAAAATCAGATGACAAAGCAATGTACTTACTAGTTAACGAAGGTGAACTATCTACATATGGACCTGGTGCTAGATTTGGTAGCTTAATTTATGATGTACTAGGCGTTAAACCAGTTGATAAAAATATTAAATCAAGTGGTCATGGTCAACCAATCAGTTATGAATATGTAACTGAGAAGAATCCAGACATTATTTACGCAATGGATAGAGGTAAAGCAATCGGTGGTAAAGAAAGCTCAAACAAAGCATTATCAAACGATGTCATTAAAGATGTAAAGGCAATTAAAGATAAAAAAGTAGTTAATGTTGATCCACAATTATGGTACTTAGCTTCAGGTGGCGTAAGAACAACTGAAAAACAAGTAGACGAAGTAATTAAAGGTTTAGAATAAATAAAACATACTAAGATTAGCTATGAAGAAATCTATGACGATAGATTTTTTCATAGCTATTTTTTATAGTTATGGAGAGAGGTAGACTGTGCG
>NZ_RXWZ01000191.1 GCF_003970575.1 Mammaliicoccus fleurettii | reverse complement strand
GATAGTATGAGTAGCACCTATTGCTTTAGCTTTATTCAATCTTTCTTCTGATAAATCAAAAACAAATATCTTACTTGCACCTGCAGCTTTGGCTGCTATGACTGTTAATAAACCGATTGGACCTGCACCAAAAATAGCAACAGTATCGCCAAATAGAACTTCACCTTCTTTAATTGCTTGAACTGCAACAGCCATCGGTTCTACAAGGGCTCCTTCTTTATCAGAAACGTTATCTGGCAATTTATAAACATTCTCTTCTGGGACGTTTGTAAGTTCTGCAAATCCACCATCAGAACCTAAGCCTATAAATGAATAACCATCATAAAGATCAATATTTTCTTCTTTTTCACGATTTGAAACTGTAGGATTAATGACAACACGATCGCCTTTATTAAATTTTGTAACCTTAGAA
>NZ_RXWZ01000190.1 GCF_003970575.1 Mammaliicoccus fleurettii | reverse complement strand
CGCACAGTCTACCTCTCTCTATAACTATAAAAAATAGCTATGAAAAAATCTATCGTCATAGATTTCTTCATAGCTAATCTTAGTATGTTTGTTTATATATAAGGTTAATTGTTCTACACAATTGTTTGTAAAATGAATTCGATTGGTTAATCATAAATATTTGTTCTATAATTAGAGTATTAATTAATATAGGTGATAAAAATGAGAAAGCAACATCTGATATATACAGACCATACACTGCAAGAACTTAAAGGTGTTGGACCGAAAAGTCTTCAGCTGTTAAATGAATTAAATATTTATACTTTAGAAGACCTTGTACTGTATTTACCAACTCGTTATGAAGATGAATCAGTCATCAATTTAAATGAAGCTAATGATGGTGATGTTGTAACAGTTATAGGAGAAGTATATTCTAGTCCAACTGTTGCATTTTTTGGTAGAAATAAATCAAAATTAACATGCCATATGATGATAGATAATACAGCTGTAAAAGTAACATTCTTTAACCAACCATATTTGAAAAAAAGACTCAAAATGGGTGAAACGGTATCGGTGAAGGGCAAATGGGAACAAAAGAAACAAGTTATAACAGGTCAAAAAGTTATGGCGGAAAAAGAAGATGGTGGCAATGCATTAACCCCTATATATAGATTGAAAGAGGGGCTTAAACAAAAGCAACTTAATAAATATATAGAGCAAGCATTAAGTCTAGTTGATATAGACGAATGGTTATCTCCAGAATTAATGACAAAATATAAATTAATGTCATTAAAAGATGTCATACCTATATTACATAAACCAGTACAGTTTGAGCATTTAAAATTAGCTCGTCGTACATTTTCATTTAATGAGTTATTTCTATTTCAGCTCAAAATGAAATGGTTAAGTAAATTGGAGAAAGAATCTAATAAAATTGAAGGACTCAATTATGACGTGAATGAAGTGAAATCATTTATTGAAACATTGCCTTTCGAACTAACAGATGCTCAAAAAAATAGCGTGAATGAAATTTTTAGAGATTTAAAAGCCCCTATTAAAATGCATCGATTATTACAAGGTGATGTAGGATCAGGTAAGACGGTTGTTGCAGCTATAGCAATATATGCTATGTATAATGCTGGTAAACAAAGTGCCTTAATGGTTCCAACAGCTATACTTGCTGAACAACATGCAATTAGCTTAGATGAATTGTTTGGTGGAAAGTTAAATGTAGCCTTATTAACAAGTTCAGTTAAAGGTAAAAAAAGAAAAATACTTTTAGAGCAGTTAGAAGCTGGAGAAATTGATATTTTAGTGGGTACACATGCATTAATACAAGATGATGTATCATTTAATGAAATAGGTTTAGTTATTATTGACGAACAACATCGCTTTGGTGTGAATCAAAGGAAAAAGTTAAGAGAAAAAGGTGCTGATACAAACGTGTTGTTTATGACTGCAACACCAATACCTAGAACTTTATCAATATCAGCATTTGGAGAAATGGACGTTACTTCAATCAAACAAATGCCTAAAGGTCGTAAAGAAATTATAACATCATGGGCTAAACATGATGAGATAGATAATGTGTTAAATAAACTCAATAGTGAAATCGTAAAGGGACGTCAAGCGTATGTTATATGTCCATTGATTGAAGAGAGTGAAGCACTTGATGTTCAAAATGTTGTAGCAATATATGAACAGTTGCAGTTAAGATTTGGTTCTGAAAAAGTAGGACTTGTTCATGGGAAAATGCATGCTGACGATAAAGATGAAATTATGAATAAATTTAGCAATAATGAAATAGCAATTTTAGTATCTACAACGGTTGTTGAAGTAGGTGTAAACGTCCCTAATGCAACATATATGGTCATTTATGATGCAGATCGATTTGGTTTATCTACACTGCACCAATTACGAGGAAGAGTAGGTCGTAGTCATCACCAAAGTTATTGTACTTTAGTTGCATCCCCAAAAACTGAAAGTGGAGTAGAACGTATGCATATTATGACTGAATCAACTGATGGATTTTACTTATCTGAAAGAGACTTAGAAATGAGAGGTCCGGGTGATTTCTTTGGTGTAAAACAAAGTGGATTGCCAGACTTTAGAGTTGCAAATATTGTTGAAGATTATAGAATGTTGGAAGTCGCTAGAGATGAAGCGAGTGAATTAGTTCAGTCGGGTGAATTTTTTAAACCACAATATGATAAGTTAAGAATGCTTGTTCAAGAATCAATGGAAGAACAAAATTTTGATTGACATCAATAGATGGATTGTATAAATTATAATTACCATAATTTGAGAGTAGGTAAGATACATGAGGTGGGTTTTAAAAATTATAGGAATTTTATTAATCATTACAGCTATTTCAATATTTTTCTGGAATGATATTAGAACTTACTTTACGGAACGCGTTAATGATAAAGTGATTGAATCATATGAAAATCAAAATGATAAAGTTAAAGTGAATCCGATTGAATCGTGGATTACGAAGACTGAAACGAATAAACTCAAAGTTAATGATAATATGGTTGGCTATTTAAAAGTGCCATCTGCAGATATATCTGAGCCTATATTTAAAGGTCCAGCAACGGAACAGAATTTAAAAAATGGTCTGTCATTAGTTGATGAAAATGAACAACTTAATGAGCAAAATGTTGCAATAGCTGGTCATCGTGTCGAAGGGGCAGGTATTAGATTTAATAATTTAGATAGAGCTAAAGTCGGAGATAGCGTTGAGCTCATTACAGTTAAAGGTACAAAAAAATACAAAATCAATAACATAAAAAATGTTAAACCTAGTCAAGTTGAAGTTTTGAATGAACACAAAGGTAAACCTAACCAATTAACATTAATTACTTGTGATACTTATAATCCTGAAACTTTATTATTTGAAGAGCGTATGATATATACTGCTGTAGAGGAAAAATCATCATAATTTATATTAAAAGAGTGAAAAATTAAATTTCACTCTTTTTTATTGTATTATTTGTTGAGTATATTGTTATACCCATGTTAGTATAAATAAGGTAGGTCATGATAGCAGGTGCTAATTTTAGCTATAAGTACATAATAGAATGGATATGGATGAAATGAAATTATCGAAAGCAGATCGCCAGAAGGAATTAACAAATCGTTTGAAAGCAGAACCTTTCATAACTGACGAAACTTTAAGTGAATATTTTAAAGTAAGCATCCAAACTATTAGACTGGATAGAATGGAGCTAGGAATTCCTGAATTAAGACGACGTATTAAAGACGTAGCAACACAAAATCATGATGAAATTAAATCATTGCCCATTGAAGATGTAATAGGGGAAATTATTGATATTGAGCTGGATAAATCCGCTATATCAATTTTAGATATTAAAGAAGAACATGTGTTTACACGTAATAAAATTGCGAGAGGTCACTATTTATTTGCTCAAGCAAATTCGTTATGTGTAGCTTTAATCAATGACGAATTAGCATTAACCACTAAGAGTAATGTTCAATTCAAAAAATCAGTAAATTTAAAAGATAGAGTAATCGCTAAAGCTACTGTTATTAGTAAATCTAAACATATAGCTAAAGTTGAAGTAACAAGTACTGTTCATGGGGAACTTGTTTTCCAAGGACAATTTGAAATGTATTATTCGAACGAGGGTGAAAATAATGGTTAAAATTGCGATAGATATGATGGGCGGAGACGAAGCACCAGGTATCGTAATAGAATCGGTAAAAACAGCAATTCATGACTTTCCAGACTTAGAAATTTTATTGTATGGAGATGAAAAACAATATAACTATCAACATGAACGTATCACTTTTCAACATACAGATGAAGTGATAACTATGGATGATGAACCTGTAAGATCTATAAAGAAAAAGAAAAATTCATCTATGGTTTTGATGGCTAATGCTGTTAAAGAAGGAAAAGCAGAAGCGTGTGTATCAGCTGGTAATACGGGTGCGTTGATGAGTAGTGGATTATTTATTGTAGGTAGAATTAAAGGTATAGAAAGACCAGCGTTAGTAGCTACATTTCCTACAGTAACGGGAAAAGGATTTGTATTTTTAGATATCGGTGCAAACTCAGATGCTAAACCTGAACACCTAGTTCAATATGCAAAAATGGGTGAGATATATGCAAAACAAGTTAGAAAAATCGATAATCCTTCACTTGCCTTACTAAATATAGGTACTGAAGAATCTAAAGGTAATGCTGTAACTAAAAAAACATATCAATTATTAAAAGAAGAAAAATTTGATAATTTTATTGGTAATGTTGAGTCAAAATCTTTACTTTTAGATGCATGTGATGTTGTTGTGTCAGATGGATATAACGGGAATTTGGTATTAAAAACAATAGAAGGTACAGCAACTGGTATATTTAAAATGTTAAAAGAGGCAATGACTGCATCAACTAAAAATAAACTAGCTGCACTTACCTTGAAAAAAGATTTTAAAAAAATTAATGATAAAATGGACTATGCCGAATATGGTGGTTCCGTTCTATTAGGACTGAATGGTATCGTCGTAAAAGCACATGGATCATCAAACGAACGAGCTTTTTATAATGCGATTAAACAAGCTAAACTAGCTGCAGATACTAAAATAGTAGATAAAATGAAGAAAGCAGTAGGTGAAATAAATGAGTAAAGTTGCCATTATGTTTCCAGGTCAAGGCTCTCAAAAAGTAGGGATGGCCGAGGATTTATATCAAAAAGAAATTAATTCAACATCCATTTTAGATAGAGCAAATGAATCATTATCTTTTGATTTGCTTGAAATAATGTTTAAAGATCCAGAAGAAATTTTAGGTTTAACAGAATATACTCAACCAGCTTTATTAACACATAGTTCAGCACTAATGAACGCGTTGGAAAATTTAAATTATGACTTTGCTTTAGGACATAGTTTAGGGGAATATTCAGCATTAGTATCAGAAGGTGTATTAAAATTTGAAGATGCAGTTCAAATTGTACATAAACGTGGTACATTAATGTCTGAAGCTTTTCCACAAGGCGTAGGTTCTATGGCTGCAGTCTTAGGACTAAATATTGATGAAGTAAGAGCTATATGTGAGCAATTATCTACAGAAGATAAATTAATTGAACCTGCAAATATTAATTGCCCTGGTCAAATTGTCGTATCTGGACATTCAGAATTAATAGATAAATTAGTCTCAGAAGGTAAATCACTTGGAGCAAAGCGTGTTATGCCATTGAAAGTTTCAGGGCCATTTCACTCTTCAATGATGAAAACAATTGCTGAAGATTTTGAAAATTATATTGACCAATTTGAATGGAAAGATGCGAATCATCCAATCGTTCAAAATGTTTATGCAAAACCTGAAACAGACCATAAAGTAATAAAAGAAAACATGGTGAAACAATTATTTTCACCAGTAGAATTCAGTCAATCTATCGAATATTTAATTGATCAAGGTGTAGATCATTTTATTGAAGTAGGTCCGAATAAAGTTTTATCTGGTTTAGTCAAAAAAATTAGCCGAGATGTTAAAATAACATCAATTCAAACTATTGACGATATTAAAGGATGGAATGAATAATGACAAAAACAGCAATCGTAACGGGTGCTTCTAGAGGTATTGGTAGAAAAATCGCACTAGAACTTGGTAAAGAAGGCTATAACGTAGTCGTAAACTATGCAGGAAACAAAGAAAAAGCTGAACAAGTTGTTTCTGAAATAAAAGAATTCGGTGTAGATGCATTTGCTATACAAGCTAACGTTAGTGAAATTGATGAAGTAAAAGCTATGATTAAAGAAACTACGAATCAATTTGGAACAATTGATGTATTAGTAAATAATGCAGGTATTACAAAAGATAATTTATTGATGAGAATGAAACAAGATGAATGGGATGACGTAATTAACACAAATTTAAAAGGCGTATTTAACTGTGTTCAAGCAGTTACAAGACCTATGTTAAAACAAAAGTCAGGCCGTATTATCAACCTTTCAAGTGTCGTTGGTGCTTTAGGTAATCCTGGTCAAGTAAACTATGTTGCTACTAAATCAGGTGTAGAAGGTATGACAAGAACTTTCGCAAGAGAATTAGCATCAAGAGGTATAACTTGTAACGCTGTAGCTCCAGGTTTTATCGTTTCAGATATGACAGATCAACTATCAGATGATTTAAAAGAACAAATGAAGTCACAAATACCATTAGCAAGATTTGGTGAAGATAGTGATATTGCGAATACTGTTGCTTTCCTTGCAAGCGATAAAGCAAGTTATATAACAGGTCAAACAATTCATGTTAATGGCGGAATGTACATGCAATAGGATTTATTATATAGTAATACATGGTAGTAAGAGAAATTGTATTTCTTATTATATAGAATAGACAATTATTTAAAGGAGGTGAATGGAATGGCAAGTTTCGATAAAGTTAAAGAAATTATTGTAGATCGTTTAGGTGTAGACGCTGAAAAAGTAACACCTGAAGCTTTATTTAAAGATGATTTAGGTGCTGATTCTTTAGATATCGCTGAATTAGTAATGGAATTAGAAGATGAATTTGATATGGAAATCCCTGATGAGGAAGCAGAAAAAATCAACACAGTTGGTGACGCTGTTAAATATATTGAATCATTAGAAAAATAATTCTAATTAAAAAAAGCCCGTAGCCATTGGTGATATGCTCCCTGTTAAGTAAACACTTAAATAGTGAAAACTTAGCAGGGAGTTTTATTATGACTAGAAATATTAAAATAGATATCAATA
>NZ_RXWZ01000189.1 GCF_003970575.1 Mammaliicoccus fleurettii | reverse complement strand
CAATATCAAGGTATTTATGGTTATAGACGCATTTATATCTATATCCGTCTTAAATTAAATAAACGTGTAAATCATAAGCGTGTTTATAGGTTAATGAAACAATTAAAATTAAAAGCTATTATACGTCGCAAAGCTAAGCGATATAAGCTTTTTACTCCTGAAGTAACTGCGCAAAATATTTTAAATAGATCATTTAATGAAAGTAAGAAAAATAAGAAATGGTTAACAGATGTGACTGAATTCAAATTAAAAAATGGTAATAAAATATACTTAAGTGCGATTTATGATTTAGGTAGTAAAACAATTTTAAGCTATGAATTGAGTAGTTCAAATAATAACCAATTAGTATTTAATACGCTTGAAAAAGCAGTTAAACAAGTAAAAAATACCAAGGGTATTATATTTCATAGCGATAGAGGGTTTCAATATACTTCTAGAAGTTTCAAAGCAAAATTAAAAAAGCATAAAATGATTCAAAGTATGTCACGTGTAGGCTGTTGTATTGATAATGGACCTATGGAATCAGTATGGGGAATGA
>NZ_RXWZ01000020.1 GCF_003970575.1 Mammaliicoccus fleurettii | reverse complement strand
TGTTGGTGGTTATTATAAAACATACTTTAAAGAAGTATAATTTTTAAAATATTAAACTAGAGAAAAGCTCTATAGTAATTATAGAACTTTTCTCTTTTTAGGTTTACTTATAGTAGATTAAAGGAGAACATTATGACAAATTTTAATAAATATTTAAATAACGATGAAACAATATACAATGATGCATTATCAATGATTCAACTTAATAAAAATATCCTTCTAAAAGGACCAACTGGATCAGGAAAGACAAAATTAGCCGAAACACTTGCAAGAGATTTAAATAAACCTATGCATTCTGTAAACTGTTCAGTAGATTTAGACGCTGAAAGTTTGTTAGGTTTTAAAACTATCGAAACAAATGAACACGGTCATCAAGAAATTGTCTTTATAGATGGCCCAGTTATTAAAGCTATGAAAAATGGTGACATTTTATATATAGATGAAATAAACATGGCAAAACCTGAAACATTACCAATTTTGAATGGTGTATTAGACTTTAGAAGAGCTTTAACAAACCCATTTACTGGTGAAGTTGTCCAAGCTAAAGAAGGATTTTCTGTAGTCGCAGCAATCAATGTTGGCTATATTGGTACGCTACCGATGAACGAAGCATTAAAAAATAGATTCGTTGTCTTAGATATAGATTATATTGATGGCGAAACTTTAAAAATGATTATAAAAGAACAGAGTAAATTAAAGGATGATGAAATAATTGATTCCATTATTCAATTTAATAAAGATTTACGCATTATGTCTAGCCAAGGTCAAATTTCTGAAGAATCAGCAAGTATAAGAGCACTAATCGACCTTGCAGATTTAACTACAGTTATACCAGTTAGACGTGCAATAAAACGCGCAATTATCGATAAAATAGACGATGAAAGAGAACAACAAGCTATACAAAATGCCATTGAATTAATTTTCGAGTAAGGAGAATATCATGAGTGATCGTTTTATATTATTTAATGATGAACAAATCGATGCACAGCAAATTATGATGTTAACAGATCTAGCAAAATTATTACTTGAAGATCCTAATGTTAAAGTATCGTTTCAAAAGTTCCAGCATTACGATCCAATACAAAATACATGTAATGTCAGTTTCACTTGGTTACATCGTCCTGAACATGTAACAAGAGCAGGACTAAAATCTGATATCATGCTAGATACGATTGGCTTTAAACACATTGATCCTTCAATTTATAAGGAAGTATTAGATGAATCATTCGATCATATGAACTTTTTTAAGCAATTGTTTATGCTCATTGAAGAGTATAGATTGTCTAATATTATCATGCAAAAAAGACCTGTAACAAAAAACATATTTAAACATAGATTAGCAGTAAAAGTTAAACAAAATAATAGTCAAATCCATGTATATCAAACAAAAACTACTTATACTGATTTACTATTTTTAGCTATAGAACATGCTATTTTGAACGAAAATTTTATGAATAATATTGCTATACACGAAAATTTTGATGATGCTCTTGTGCAAGTTTTTAATAGATTAACTCAAATTTTTAATTTAAATACGTCTGAAGATAGTTATGATTTAGCTGTTAGCATTATGGTACTTGTCGATTATTTATTAAAAGAAGATATGTTAAATCAGTACTATCATATCCCAGAACGAATATACAAAAGTTATGAAGAAGAGTGGTCACTTGAAGATTTAAGTAGACAAGATGCTGCTCAAACTGATCAAAGTAATGAAAAAGAGCACGACCAAGACGAAATTACGACAGAAGAAGCTGAAACAAAAACGGCAGATAGTAAAGCTGATAGTGATTCATATTTAGAAATGGAATTACATGAAGGTGAAAATAGCGATGTACTTTCTGATAACGAACGTGAAGGTGATGCATCTGATGATATGACAGATATGATGGAGAAAAAAGGCAAAGGATCAAATGATACGATTGACGATGAAGAAGGCGGATCACAGGGACTAAACAATCATTATAATTTAAAAGGTGTAAACCAAAATGTCTCATTATCCTTTAATAAACCTGAAATCACACCATCTGATGTTGTTGCTTATAAAAAAGCAGTTGATAGTGTACAGTTTGAAATTAAAGACTTAACGAGCATAATTCAAAAATCTATGAATCATCAATATAGTGATTTAAGAGAAAACTTGACTAAAGGTAGACTACAAAAGAACTTATTAAACTGGTTTATTGATGATCAGTATAAATTATTCTTTAAAAAAGATGCATTTAGTAGAAAACTAGATGCTACATTTACGTTATTAGTCGATGCTTCAGCAAGTATGCATGACAAAATGGAAGAAACTAAAAAGGGTGTTGTGTTATTTCATGAAACGCTTAAAAATCTTGATATAAAACATGAAATACTTGGTTTCAGTGAAGATGCGTTTGATTCTGATAAGCAAAATCAACCTAATACGATAGAAAAATTAATTTTATATAACGAATCTACACTAAAACAAAATGACGCTAGAATTATGACACTCGAACCTCAAGATGATAATCGTGATGGCGTAGCGTTAAGAGTTGCTACACAACATTTACTACAAAGATCTGAGGCACAAAAATTCTTGATCGTGTTCTCTGATGGAGAACCTTCAGCCTTTGATTATGCAGAAGATGGTATTATTGATACACATGAAGCAGTCATTGAAGCTGACAAACAGGGGATCTACGTATTCAATGTTTTTCTTAATCAAGATGTAATTGATGAAAGTATTAAACGGACTGTTCATAATATTTATGGTAAGCAAAGCCTATTTGTAGAAGGTGTTGAGAATTTACCATATCAACTGGCTCCGTTACTGAAAAAATTATTATTACAATCTATATAAATGAATTTGAAAATATTTACATTTTTTTAATTTTCAGAAATTTCATATAGACGAAAACTTTCTCCAATGATAAAATATAGATTATTGTAAGACGTAAAAGGAGTAAAATATATGAATAAGAATATTTTTGTAGTAGGATTTATGTTATTTGCGATTTTCTTTGGGGCAGGGAATTTAATTTTTCCACCTGCACTAGGATTATCGAGCGGCAATTTCTTTTGGCCAGCAATATTTGGGTTTGTTATAACGGGAATAGGTTTGCCTTTAATTGGTGTAATCACAGGATCAATTGAAGAGAAAGGGTACAGAGTATCATTAGGGAAGATACATCCTGTATTTGCAGTTGTGTTATTAGTTGCTATTTCTTTAACAATTGGACCGCTATTTGCTATACCACGTACGGCAGCAACATCATTTGAGATGGGAATAACTCCGATATTTGAAACAACGAGTTCAATGTCTTTATTTATTTTCACACTCATTTACTTTATTATTGTATTTTACTTAAGTTTTAACTCAAGTAAAATGGTAGATAAAGTTGGGTCAATTTTAACTCCTTTACTGCTAATATCAATCACAGCTTTGATTGTTAAAGCATTCATTACTTTAAGTGGTGAATCTACTGTATCAGGGGATCCTGCTGTATATAGTAGTAGTGGTACTAGCTTTGGTAAAGGTTTTGTAGAAGGTTACTTAACAATGGATGCAATTGCTGCCATTGCTTTCTCTATGATTGTTATTACTGCAATTAAGAGTAAAGGTGTAACAAAAGAAACTGGATTATTTAAACAAACTATTTTTGCAGGAATTATTGCTGCAATAGCTTTAGGTTTCATTTATATTTCATTAGGCTGGATCGGAAATCATATGAATGTTTCAGCTGAAACGATTAAAGAACTGAATGCTAACGGTCAAAATATCGGAACATACTTACTAACATCTGCAGCAAATTTAGCATTTGGTGAATTTGGTAAATATTTAATCGGTATAATCGTAGCATTAGCTTGTTTAACAACAGCTACAGGCTTGATTGTTTCTGTAAGTGAATTCTTTAATGAATTATTACCTAAAATTTCTTACAAATGGTTTGTAGCAATCTTTACTTTAATTAGTTTTATCCTTTCAAATCAAGGTTTAACAACTGTAATTAAAGGTTCTTTACCAGTATTACTTGTGCTATACCCAATTGCAATTACTGCAGTGTTATTAATTTTATTAGCTAAATATGTTAAAACACCACCAATTGCACAACAATTGGCTGTAGCATTCGTTACAATCATTTCATTTATATCAGTATTTAATCAAATGGAGTGGGCAACAATTGGATTTATTAGTAAATTACCTTTAGCTCAATATCAAATGGAATGGATACCATTTGCAATTGTAGGATTTATTATTGGATTCATCATAGGTAAAGTGAAAAACCAAGCACCAATAGAATATAGCTAAATTATACGAGGCTGAGACAAATTAATTGTCTCAGCCTCTATTCATAATATTTTAAGTAAAAATAAAGGGGCTGATTTAATGTATTTAAATGCAATCATCAATAAGGATGAAACATGGCTTTTATGGGCTATATTAGTTAGTATTGCTGCACTCAGTATTTTTTTAGAACAAAGATATGCCTTTGCATCTAAAATTACTGGTGCCATTATAGCGTTAATTGGTGCTATGTTATTATCTAATCTTAATATCATCCCAATAGCATCTCCAGTTTACGATCAAGTTTGGAACTATGTTATACCTTTAGCAATACCATTACTGTTATTTAGATCTAACATCTTTAAAATATGGAAAGAAAGTAGACGTTTGTTATTTATTTTCTTAATTAGTTCAGTAGGAACAGTAGTAGGTGTTACAATCGCATTTTTATTATTGCATCAATTTATACCTGAATTAGATAAAATAGGTGCTATGATGACAGGTAGCTACATAGGAGGCGGCGTGAATTTCGCAGCACTTAGCACTAAATTTGAAACGCCTGGTGAGCTTGTTTCCGCCACAGTCGTAGCAGATAATAGTGTAATGGCGTTTTATTTTATAGTACTCATTACATTACCTAATCTAAAATTTGTAAAAAAATATTTTAATAGATTGAGCACTGATAATAAAGATACAGAGGGAAATAATGCAGAAACATACTGGAAAAGAAATGAAATTAGTTTAAAAGATATTGCTTATTCATTAGCAATTGCATTCGTTTTAGTTGCTATAAGTTTTAAAATCTCAGAACTTATCAATGCAATGGTACCTAAAAGTAATCCTTTTTTAGAGATTTTAGTAAGTATTATAGGAGATCAATTTTTACTATTAACAACATTGACACTTATTGCAGTAGCAGTATTTAGTAAATTCTTTGAAAATTTAAATGCTTCAGATGAGCTTGGTACATTTTTAATATATATTTTCTTTGTGGTAATAGGGGTGCCAGCTTCAATTCCAATTATCATAAAAACTGCACCATTATTATTTATATTCGTAGCAATTATTTTAATATTCAACTTAGCAATTACACTTTCATTCGGAAAATTGTTTAAGTTCAATATTGAAGAAATGATTCTAGCTAGTAATGCTAATGCAGGAGGACCTACTACAGCAGCTGCCTTAGCAATTTCAAAAGGTTGGCATAGTCTCGTTGGTCCAATATTAATTATAGGTACACTAGGTTATGTCATTGGAAATTATATAGGCACAATGATGGGGTATTTCTTAAGTCAATTTATGTAATCTATAGAAAAAAGGAACTTCGTTAACGAAGTTCCTTTTTATGATTTAAACGAATTTCTCAATTGATGTTGTTCATCTTTGAGTTGTAAAAGTTTTGACTTTAAATCTTCTTCAAGTGTTTGTAATTCTTGCTCTGCTTGTTGACGTTTTCTTGTACCATCTTCTTGTATACGAAGTGTTTCTTGAATTGTATCTACTATATTCGTTTGCGTTGTCTTCAAAGTTTCAATATCTACAATACCACGTTCATTTTCTTCAGCCGTTCTGATTGCATTTTGTTTTAGCATTTCAGAATTTTTTAAGAGTAATTCGTTTGTTGTATCTGTAACTTTCTTTTGTGCTTCAGAAGCACCTTGTTGTCTTAACAATGTTAAAGCGATAGCCATTTGATTTTTCCACAATGGAATACTTGTCAAAATAGAACTTTGAATTTTTTCTGCCAATGTCTGGTTAATATTTTGTATCATTCGTATTTGTGGGGCTGATTGCAACGTAATTTGTCGTGATAGTTGTAAATCATAGATTCTTTTTTCAAGACGATTTATATATTGCTGTAAATCTGCTAATTCTTGTACATCCATTTGATTATTAGATGATTTAACTTTATTCTCTAGCGCTACTAGTTCGTTTCGTTTTAATTCATCACGTTTTTTCTCAGCTGCTGCAATATAAATGTTTAATGCATCGAAATAGGCTTTGTTTTCTTCGTATAGTTGATCCAGCAATCCAACATCTTTCATTAGCATATTTTGAGATTTTTGTAATTCAACTGATATACGGTCAACTTGAGCACCAACTGATTGATATTTACTGAACATTTCATTTACAGAACGTTCAGCTCTTCTAAATATTCTTTTTAGTCTAGATTTATTTTGTTTCTGTAATTCATCAGGATTTACTTCTTTTAATTTGTTCATTAAATTTCTTAATGAAGAACCAATTGGACCGACATCTTTAGATTGCACTTGAGTCAACATTTGATGAGAGAACTGTGATAATTTATTTTGAGCTTGCTGTCCATACAATAGTAAGCCATCATTATCTAATGGTTTAATTTGTTTAGCAATTTCGTCAATTTTACGCTGATCTTCATCAGAAAACGATTTTTCATATGTTGATGTCACATCAGATTGTCCTTGTTGTTCTGAAACTTCTGCTTTTTGTGGTGTTAATTCATTTGATGAATCTTTAAATGGATCATCAATAAGGTCGTCAAATAGGTTTTTATTTGTTTCAGTCATCGTTACGCTCCATTTCATATTCGTATTTTTTTGCCTTTTTTCTTAAATTCACTTTTTCTTTTGTCGATTCAGGAATAGCTTGCGTATAATTATTTCTATCTTTAGCTATATCAGCAAGTTCCATTTCAATATCTAATTGATGATAGCTAGATTCGTTTAGCTGTTTCAAATCTGCTACTAAAGTTCTTTTGTTTTCATCAATAGTTAGTTTCGTTTGTTTCAATTTAGCTTTTTCTTCTTTAGACTTATTAGGCATGCGTTGTAGCATTGTATAATTTTCAATTAAATTCACCGTATTGTCTAAATGAGAATAGAAGAAACTCTCAACTGTGTAAAATTTTTCAGGCGATTGTTTGACTGCATTATAAATTGTACGCGCCAATTTAGCGACTTCATTTAAATTCTTAAATTCGCTATATGATCTTACACGCATATAGTTCTTATAAAGACGCTTCAGTTTTGGTTGAGCAACGTTTAATTGTTTTCTTATAAAATGAAATTCACGTCGCGTTAAGCCCATCTCTTTTAAATATTTTCTTGAGCTATACCATTGAATAGGTAAAAAGCTTAATACATATGAACCAGCAAATACTGTCATATCAATAATAAAATTTAAATCCAATTGAAAAATACTAAATAAAAATGCGATAAATGATATAGGTACAGCTAGTAGTGCACCTAATACATATGATAAATTATATTTCATTGTCATCTTCCTAATTTATAACGTTTTGAAGTGCTTTGTTTTCTCATCTAATGTCGTATCATCAATTGTATAATTTTCAACAACTGAAGCTGGTGCTGCTCCCTGAATAACACCATTTATAAATTGTTCTAAGTTATCATCATTGCCACTAGCATATATCTCTACATAGTCGCTAACATTTTCAACGCTACCAACAATTTTATACTTTTTAGCAAGTTGTGCTGTAAAAAATCTAAAACCAACACCTTGTACTCGTCCAAATACTTTAATATGTTTTCCGTTCATTTTTATCACCTCATATATCTATTATAAAGGGTTATGTATAAAAAAACTAATAATTAGAAACATACACACAAGCTATTTTCTTGATTTAATTGGTAATAAGATTTAAATTTATTTTAGGGCAATTTTCTAAATAGGGGAGTTTTTTAGATGTATAAAATCGTAACAATCCGAGCAGATTATGAGGGATGGTGGCTGTTTGACGATTGGAAAGATAATATTATTAAAGAAATAGAATGTGTTGATTATGATGAAATGATTACGCAATATAAAAACTTACTTGAAAAATACCAAATTAAATTTACTAATGAACTCGTAGGCAAGCATAATATACATGCATTTTATAATAATTGTGATTTGTCATATTGTGAAGACTGTGAAGAAGACTTACAAATTTTTTATAGTATACTTGTATTAAATGACAATTCTATTTATACACCTTTACCAAATTAATAAAATCTGAAAATATCTCAAATGGTATTGCATTTGAATATTTAGTGACGTATAATAAGTAATAGCAATATCGTTATTCCATATTGCAAATGACATATTTATATTAATTGTGTTTTTTGTAATATGCGAATATCGCATATTGAATTTTAGTCTTGGAGGTTTCACATTATGAAACAAGGTACAGTAAAATGGTTTAACGCAGAAAAAGGATTTGGCTTCATCGAAATTGAAGGAGAAAATGACGTATTCGTACATTTCTCAGCAATTAACCAAGAAGGTTACAAATCTTTAGAAGAAGGTCAAGCAGTAGAATTCGAAGTAGTTGAAGGCGACCGTGGCCCACAAGCTGCAAACGTTGTAAAACTATAATATATATGAATTTGAAAGACTAGAAAGAAACCCTAACATTGTTAGGGTTTCTTTCTGCTTTAAGATAACAATTAATAGCAGTATTATTTGAGACATGTTATAACTTTTATATATAAAGCACCTCGTTAATTTGATTTTTATTGTAATTAATTAAACTATACGAAAGTGCTTTATTTTTTTGTATACAACTTGATATTGTTAACGATTTTGTAAAGTGCTGACGCCTGAGGGGAAAGTATGGGTGAGAGACTACAGGCTCGAACCATACCCCTAGGCAAGCATACACATATATAATCGTAAGATTTTATAAAAATAAATATTAGTTACGATTTTGTAAGTGCGGACGCCTGTGGGAATAGTATGCGTGAGAGACTACAGGCTCGAACCATACCCCTAGGCAAGCATGCACGTACAAAATCGTGGAATTTTATAAAAAATAAGCATATCACTGTAAACTTTAAAAAAATCAGTTAAGTGATATGCCTATTTATTTTAAGTTAGGATATATGATCCAAGCTATTTTAGTTTATTTCACGTCATTCAAAATTAATTGTTTCAACGTTTGTCTTTTTATTACTTCTCTTGCTTTACCATCTTTAACAAATAGCACAGATGGTTTTAACATTTGGTTATAATTAGAACTCATAGAGTAGTGATATGCTCCAGTAGAAAGTACTGCTATATAATCACCAATTTTCGTCGATTTAGGTAATTTCATGTCTCTTCCGATTAAATCTCCAGATTCACACAATTTACCAGCAATTGTTACTTCGTGCGTATCCTCATCATTTCTGTTTACAAGCAATGCTTCATACTGTGCATCATACAAAGCTGTTCTTATATGATCACTCATGCCACCATCAATTGAAACATAAGTATTCACATTCGGTATTTCTTTAATTGTACCAACTTGATATAGCGTAATTCCCGCTTCACCAACTATTGAACGACCTGGTTCTATAGATATTTCTGGTATAGCCATTTCATATTTCTTACTATTTTCTTTGATAGCATCAGTTATAAGTTTAATACCTTCTTCTATAGGATAACTTTTATCCGCTTCTGTATATTGAATACTAAAGCCACCACCTAAATTCAAGATATCAATTTGTATATCATTCGCCTTTAACCATTCAAACACGATTTGTATAGTATTAATCGTTCCATCTGCTTCAAATATTTGTGATCCAATATGAAAATGTATACCTTTAAAATCTATTTTTTCAGATGCTTGTAAAGCACGCACACCTTCTATTGCAGTACCATGTTTAATTGACAAGCCAAATTTACTATCTTCTTGGCCAGTTTGAATAAATTCGTGTGTATGTGCTTCAACACCTGGATTAACTCTTAAAACAGCTTTAATTGGCTTAGAGGCAACACGATTAATACGGTCGATTTCATCTAAAGAATCTATTACAAAGTATTCAACACCACTTTCAATAGCATACTCGATTTCTTCATTTGTTTTATTGTTACCATGGAAGTGTATTTTACTCGGATTGAAGCCACTCGCTAATGCTGTATATAATTCGCCTTCAGAAACAACATCTAAGCCCATTTGTTCTTCATCCATTAATTTAAATAACTGTATACTGCTAAAAGCTTTAGATGCATAAGAAATATTATAAGACAATTCACTTTCTTTAAAAGCTTCATGAAATCTTCTACATTGATTTCTAATTTGTTCTTCATCGTATACGATAGTAGGGGTACCAAAGCTTGCAGCTATTGTCTTTAATGAAACATTACCCATTGTTAGAACACCTTGTTCATTATATTTTACTGTCATGATATAATCTCCTTTATTAATGAATGATGATTCAAAGCACTAATTTGTTCGGAATTAGCACCGACACCTTTAAACGTAAATTCATCTATTCTTATTTTATCACTATACATCGTTACTGTATCGCCGCTTTGTACAGATTCATCTACTTCAACAAACATATGACTCATCATTAAACCACGTATTGGATAGCGCTTTTGATTTATGAGTGCATCATGTTTAGCTCTTGTCTTCAGTATTCCGTCCCCATATCCAATATCCACTACAGCAATGTTACAATCCTTTTCAGCAGTAAATTGAAAGCTATATCCGCATGTTTCTTCTTTTTTAATAGGGCGAACTTGTATTACATTTGCTGTTACAGAAAAATTTTGTTTAGTTACTGTAGTAGGTAAGGTACTATACGGTCTTGATCCATATAAAATAATCCCTAATCGGGCATGTGTATGTTGATCTAGTAAACGATCTTCACGAACATAGCTTGCACTATTTTGTGAATGGATAAATTCAAATGTATAACCTTCGTTAAGAATATGCATTAAACATTTTTTCCAAGCGTCTCTTTCAGTATCGTATTCATTACCATCAAATTCATCAGCATAACCAAAATGCGTCCAAATGCCTTCGATAAGTGATTGATTATCTTTAGAGAGACTTGCATTGTGTTCTAATACTTGTATCATTTCATATTGATCTTTTAATCCAGAACGATGTAATAAATTTTCAAATTCTAAATGTAATTTAATGCCTGATAAAGATTCTAAATGTTCATGATAAAATTTTAAAGAGGGCAATGTCATCGCTATATCATATTGTTTCAATTTTTCAAATTCTATGGACGGATTCATCAAAAAGATATTTACATGTGGATCTAATTTACGTATTCTTACTGCTTCATATAAAGAAGTAGTACTAAAAGTACGAATACCTGCTTTCATAAATGACTCTACAGCAAATTCTAGACCGAAATGATAAGCATCGTTCTTAACGACTGCCATAACGCCATTATCTTGAATGACGTGTTTCACATTGTTTATAAAATTTTGTTCTTCAAATGTTATACGTGCTACCATTAATCGACCTCTCCTTGAGTTAATAATGCTGTATAATAATCAGCGACACTTATTAATACTTCTTCATCAAAATTTAATTTATTTGTATGAAGTCCATATATATAATCTTTTTGTATGTTTCGTGTACCAAAAAATACAAAATAACTTGGTGCTATATTGCGATAAAAGCTAAAGTCTTCACCAAACAAATATGGTTTTTCTAATTCATGTTGTGTTAGGTTTAGTTTAGTTAGAGCTTCTTTTACGTTTTTATAAAGCGTAACATCATTTGTAGTAGGTGGATAACCTTCAGCAAATTTAACAGAACAAGTTACACTAAATAATAATTCTACGCTTTCTGCTATTTTATGCATTTGATCTTTAACAATTTGAAGATCATTTGTATCATATGTTCTAATTGTACCTTCTAAATAACCATTTTGTGGAACAGTATTTATTGCTTCTCCCACATTAAATTTTCCAATATGTACGATATTACGGTTTAAACCATTTAAATGAAATTGCTGTATTTGTGAAACTTGCGACAATATATGCATCATTGCTTCTGAAGCTGCTTTGCCTTCTTCTTTACTTGCCACATGACTAGATAGACCATTTAAATAAAATCTATATTCAGTAGCACTAGCTGTGATTTCGTCATTTTTAAACGCTACAGTTCCAACATCTTCAAAAGGCATGATATGTATGCCGTATATTTTATCTATATTGTATTTATCGAATACTTTAGATTGAATCAATTGATTCGCACCAGCTTCTGTTTCTTCAGAAGGTTGATAAATAAATACAACATTATGAGGTAATTGTCCTTTGTCATATAGTGCTTTACAACGTTTTGTAAAAAGCATTAATGCTGTTGTATGACCATCATGTCCACAAGCATGCATCACATTATCTACTATACTTTTATAAGAAATTTCATTCACTTCTTGAATTGGTAATGCATCTATATCTGCTCTATAAGCAATCGTTTGATTTGAATTACCCTTTAAATATCCTATAACACCTGTTGAAATAGGGCGTTCATATGGAATATCTAGTTCATTTAAAAATGATTCAATATATGCCGTTGTTTCATATTCTTGCATACTTAATTCAGGATGTTGATGCAAGTATCTTCTTGTATTTTTAACAAATTCTAATTCAGACATTAAACTCAGTCCCTTTATAGTATGTATAGAAAACGCCAATCAGTTTGATTGGCGCATTCATTTTATATTGTGTATATAATTATTGATTTAAATTACGTAATGCCGATACAATTTCTTTTTTGCCATCTTGAACATCTGCTGATTGTTTAATTACTTTAGCAGGTGTACCAGCAACGACTGCACCTTCAGGAACATCTTTCGTTACAATAGCACCAGCTGCTACAATTGCACCTTTACCAACTCTAACACCTTCAAGAATGACAGCATTTGCACCAATTAGTACATCATCTTCAATGATAACAGGAGATGCACTTGGTGGTTCTATTACACCAGCTAATACTGAACCTGCACCAACATGAACATTTTTACCTGTTGTAGCACGTCCACCTAAAGTAGCATTCATATCTATCATTGTTCCTTCTCCAACAACTGCACCAATATTTATCGTTGCTCCCATCATAACCACTGCGCCGTCTTCAATAACAGCATGTTCTCTTATGAAAGCACCTGGCTCTATACGTGCATTTGTATTTGTTAAATCTTTTAATGGGATTGCAGAGTTACGACGATCATGTTCAATTTCTAAATCAGTAAATGCTGATTTGTTTTCTTCATAGAAACGAGTCCAATCTTTAGCATCACAAAAAATTGTTTTTGATGACTCTGAACCGAATACTTTAAATGACTCTGGAAATTCAACATTATCAAATTGCCCGTTTACATAAACTTTTAATGGCGTAACTTTCTCCGCCTCACTAATATATTGAATAATTTCTTCTGCTGTAAAATCTTTAACCATGTTAATTTCTCTCCTCATTTAAGTTATTGTATGTGTAATATCCATTTTCTTTATTTACTAGTACTTCAGCTACATTAATAGCACCATTTGCAAAGATATCTTTTGATTGAGCACGGTGTGTAATTTCTATTGTCTCATCATGCCCTGCAAACAATACTTGATGCTCTCCAACAATTGTACCACCACGTTGAGAGCTAATACCAATTTCTGCTGCATCTCGTTTAGACGATGACTCATGTCTATCATAAATTGGCACTGATTGCGCTCTTTTTTCTTTAATTGCATCATATAATTGTACAAGTGTTCCACTTGGTGCATCCACTTTCTTGTTATGATGCTTTTCGATCATTTCAATATCGAAGTCTTCTAAAAGTGGTACTGCATATTGAATAATTTCTTTAAGTATATGAACACCATAACTCATATTAGCACTAAAGAATACTGGCATATTTGCCGATTTTACTTTTAGTTGTTCAATTATTTTTTCCTTGTCACCAGTTGTTGCAATAACTAAAGGTAATTTAAAATCTTCTTCTAATAAAGGTAATAATAATTCTGGATTCGAAAAATCAATCGCAACATCCGCTTCTGGAGCTTTAGATATAGAATTGAAAGCAGGGTAGGGGTATTGTTTGGATGGATCCTTGACAACAACGCCTACAATCTCATTATCTCTTTCTGTTGCTAATCTTGCGACGCGCTCATTCATTGCGCCATAACCAATTAATAATATTTTCATTGTTTTACACCATCTTTGAAAGTATTAAATGCTTCGCTTAAAACTTTTCTTTCTTCTTCATCTAACGTCACAAGTGGCAATCTTACTTCATAATTTCCAAAGCCTAATTCCGAAGTTAATAACTTAATTGGAATTGGATTGACATCAACACTTAAATGATTTAATAAAGTTACAATATCCTCATTTAAAGTAGTAGCTTTATCAAGTTGATCATTTGAAACATAATCATATAATTGTTGAGTTTCATTTGGAATGACATTGGCAACTACTGAAATCAAACCTTCGCCACCTAAGCGGTAATAATCAAACATATTGTCATCATTACCACTATATAAAGCAAAGTCACTAGGTAACTGTTCTTTTAACGATTTAGCATATTCCAAATCTCCTGTCGCATCTTTAAGTGCAACTATATATGGATTTTCACTTAATTTAAGAACAGTATCAATTTCTATTGTCATGTTCGTTCTTGAAGGCACATTATATAATACAACTGGAAGTTCAACTTCATTAGCAATTTTAGTGAAATGTGCAATTAAACCACGTTGACTCGTTTTATTATAATAAGGTGTGATTAACATAATTGCATCTGCACCTAATTCTTTCGCTCTAATTGACTCATCAATAGAAGCCTGAGTGTTATTCGTTCCAGTGCCAGCAATGACAGGAACGCGTCCATTCACTTTTTTAATTCCCCATTCTAATAGCGTTTTTCTTTCTTCGGCAGTTAATGTTGGATTCTCAGCTGTTGTACCGTTGATAATAATACTTTTAACGCCATTATCTATTAAAAATTCTATATGGTTTTCAAATGCTTCGTAGTCTACATCCTCATTTGTAAATGGTGTTGTAAGGGCAACGCCTACACCTGTAAAAATATGTGACATACTTAACACTCCTTGTTTTATTTATTTAATTGCATAACTTGTTCTAGTACTTGAACGGCATTTAAACTTGCACCTTTTAGTAAATTATCTGAAGTACACCAAATATGGAAAGTATTATCTAAAGAATCATCTTTACGAATTCTTCCAACAAATACTTCATCTTTACCAGTAGAGTGTATAGCTAATGGATATTCATTTTTTTCAACATTATCTACCAAAACTACACGGTCATCTTCATTAAATAAATTTTTAATATCTTCAACTGTTGCTTCTTTATCTAAAGTAACGTTGATGTGCACACTGTGGCTATCTTGAACAGGTACACGTACACATGTTGCTGTAACATTAAGTGTCGGTTGATCTAATATTTTTCTTGTTTCTTCGATCATTTTTTGTTCTTCTTTTGTATAACCATCTTCTAAAAATACATCTATATGTGGTAATACATTATTATAGATTGAGTGAGGGTAGTTCTTAGGTGCTTCACCTTTCTCACCATTAGACAAATCTTCGCGTCCGGCAAGTCCTGAACCTGATACTGCTTGATATGTTGTATAAGCAACTCTTTTCAAACCAAAAGTATCTAATAAAGGTTTTAATGGAACGACTGATTGTATTGTTGAACAGTTAGGATTTGCAATGATTTTTCGATTTAACTTAGGTGTATTAACTTCTGGAACTATTAAATCTATCCCTTCATGCATTCTCCATTGACTAGAATTATCTATTACAATAGCACCATGCTCTTCAAATAGTGGGGCAAAAGTTTTACTTGTACCTCCGCCAGCGCTCATAATAACGTAATCGAATTGTCCATTTGTTTTCTCTTCAGTTAATGCTTCAACAACATAAGTTCTACCTTGAAATGCCACTTCTTTACCTGCTGATCTAGGTGATGAAAATAATACAAGCTCATCAAATGGTATATTTTTTCTATCTAATACTTCTAATACTTTTTCTCCTACTAAACCTGTTGCACCAACAACTGCTAATTTTGTCATTTTTTTCACTCCATAATCAATTATATATTAAATGCTTCACTTAAAATTCGAACGGCATTTTCGCCTAAATCACGATCAACTACATAAGAAATACTTATTTCTGACGTGGTTGTTTGATAAAAATGTATATCATTAGTAATCAAAGTACGGAAAGCTTTAGATGCTATTCCTGACATATCTCTCATGCCCGTTCCAATTACAGAAAGTTTAGCGTAATTATCTTTCATTTTATAACGTAGGTGAGGGTAATCCTCTGTTATGCTAACTATAATTTCCTCTATTTGATTGACATCGGAATCTTTAATCGTAAATGAAAGTTGTAAGCCTTGTTGATTTTCGATTTGCGAAATCATATCAACATTCATAGATTGTTCTTCTAATGAATCAAATAATTTTTGTAGTAAAGCAAAATTTTGCATAGGATATGTTAAAGTAACATGAATCATATGTGTATCTAATGCTACTCCTGTGACTGCTTTCTTCTCTAAAATTTCTGCTTGTGGCATAATCCATGTTCCTTTCACATTTGATAATGTTCTTCCAAGATATAAAGGTATGTTATAATTTTTAGCAATTTCAACACTTCTTGATTCTAAAACTCCTGCACCTAATGCACTCATTTCCATCATTTCTTCATAAGAAACTTCATTGAGAAGGTGTGCTCCTTTATATATTCTAGGATCTGTTCCATATACACCATCTACATCAGTATATATTTCACAAGACGTATCTATACTTGCAGCTATTGCTACTGCGGTAGTATCTGAACCTCCACGTCCTAGAGTCGTAATCTCAAGATGATCATTTACACCTTGAAAGCCTGCAACTACAAGTATGTCATTTGTTTCAAAAGCTGTTTCAAATCGATTAGCATCAATTTCAGCAATTTTACTCTTTAAATGATGACCGACTGTCTTAATTCCAGCTTGATAACCTGTCATTGCTTTCGTTTGAACACCTATATCATTTAATACCATTGAAAGATATGAAATGGTCTGTTGTTCACCGGTTGTTAGAAGCATTGCTAAATGCTCATCTTTAGGTTGAGAGGTAAGTGTGCCAATATTTTCGAGCAAAGAATCTGTCGTTTTGCCCATAGCACTTACTACCACTACTAATTGTTCTCCATTATCAATGCGAGACTTCAACATATACGCGATATTTTTAATCTTGTTAAAATCACCGACGGATGTACCGCCAAACTTTAATACACTTTGAGCCAAAATAATTCCTCCTGTAAATCAGAGGTCAACGCCTTAATATAAACAAAAAACAAGTTCGGCATCCGAACTTGTTTTATTATATATATACAAGTGATGCACTCCATTATTCCTAAGATAATGACAGACACTTAGCTCTTAACCTAAATGTCCAACGTAATATCTCTGCAAAAACATTACGTTTCGGCATCGCACCCTTTCACTCCTTAAAGATTGCAGTCTAACAGGGGAGTTACTAATGATTGATGCGCCTCATCAAAAACATATTCAATTGGTATGCATTCATTATACATAGAAAGAATATTGATGTAAAGAGAGAAAACAGATAAATTCAAAAGTTCTAACTATTTAAACAATTAATGGAAAAACATGGTTTTTAATAGATATACAACTTAATTCGTTTTTATATTAAAAGAAGCTTCAATTCGGCAAAAGTCGAATTGAAGCTTCTCAATATAAATATTAGTTATAAACGCCTTGATCTCTCAAGTATTCATCATAAGTGATTTCTTTAGAAATTGCGCCGTCTTCTTTAAGTTCTATAACTCTATTTGCAATTGTGTTAATAAATTCGAAGTCGTAAGATGTGAAAATTAGAGAACCTTTGAAGTTCTTTAATCCGTCATTTACAGCTGTAATACTTTCTAAATCTAAGTGGTTAGTAGGCTCATCAAGTAATAATACATTAGAGCTTGATAACATCATTTTACTTAACATACATCTAACTTTTTCTCCACCTGAAAGTACACTTGCTTTTTTCTTAACTTCTTCACCACTAAATAACATACGTCCTAAGAAACCTCTTAAGAATGTTTCTGTTTGTTCTTCAGGTGGTGCATATTGTCTTAACCAGTCAACTAAGTTCATATTAATTCCTTCAAAGAATTCTGAATTATCTTTAGGTAAATATGATTGACTTGTTGTAACGCCCCATTTAACTGTGCCTTCATCTGGCTCAATTTCACCAGCTAATATACGTAGTAGGGTAGTTTTAGCGATTTCGCTTTCTCCTATTAATACTGCTTTATCATTAGGATTCATAGTGAAAGATACGTTGTTTAATACTTTATTACCTTCGATTGTTTTAGAAACACCTTGAACTTGTAATAACTCATTACCAATTTCTCTTTCAATATTGAAATTAACAAATGGATAACGTCTAGATGACGGTTGAATATCATCAAGTTCAATTTTATCAAGCATTTTCTTACGACTTGTAGCTTGTTTAGATTTAGATGCGTTAGCACTAAATCTAGCAATAAAGTCTTGTAACTCTTTAATACGTTCTTCTTTTTTCTTGTTTTGGTCTTGAGCCATTTGAGAAGCTAGTTGACTTGATTGATACCAGAAGTCATAGTTCCCAACAAACAATTTAATTTTACCGAAATCTAAATCGGCAATATGAGTACATACATTGTTTAAAAAGTGTCTGTCATGTGAAACAACAATTACAGTATTTTCAAAGTTAATTAAGAAATCTTCTAACCAAGCGATCGCTTTAATATCTAAACCATTTGTAGGTTCATCTAGTAAAAGAACATCTGGATCACCGAATAAACTTTGTGCAAGAAGCACTTTAACTTTTTGGTTGTTTTCTAACTCAGACATTTGTTTGTCATGTAATTCATCTTTAATTCCTAAACCTGAAAGTAAAACAGATGCATCTGCTTCAGCATTCCATCCATTCATTTCAGCAAATTCACCTTCAAGCTCTGCTGCACGCATACCGTCTTCATCAGAGAAATCTGGTTTCATATAAATTTCGTTCTTTTCATTCATAACTTGCCATAATTTTTCATGGCCTTTTAAAACAACTTCGATTACTTTTTCATCTTCGTGAGCAAAGTGATCTTGTTTTAAAACTGCTAAACGTTCATCTTTACCAAGTGAAACATGACCAGATTGAGAATCTAATTCCCCTGATAAGACTTTTAAGAACGTTGATTTCCCTGCTCCATTGGCACCTATAAGTCCGTAACAGTTACCTGGTATAAACTTAATATTTACATCTTCAAATAGTTTACGATCACCAAATCGTAAACTTACATCAGTGACTTGTAACATTAAATGACTCCTTTTCATTAATACTTCTACCGATGAATTATATCATAAATAACACAAAAAAGGGCAAGAGATTGAACAGTCGTTACACGAAGAAAAATACATGTTATAATGAATAAACGAAAAACATAAGAATGGAGAATGACATGGCACAAGATAAAGATACACTTGTAGGTCGTATTGACTTTTTAAAAGTGGATAGATTGGAAGGTTCAACATACCATCTACTTGGACCAAGTAGTGAACGAATTAAAATGAATGCTTCAGAAGTTGACGAGGATGATCAATTAGAAGTTGGAGAAGATTATAGTTTCTTCGTATATCCAAGTCGATCTGGAGAACTATTTGCTACTCAAAATATGCCTACAATAACGAAAGATCGTTATGATTGGGTAAAAGTATTAAGAGTAGATAGAGAAGGTGCAGCAGTGGATGTAGGATTGCCTAGGGAAGTATTAATACCTTGGGAAGATCTACCAAAAGTAAAAGAATTATGGCCACAAAATGGTGACATGATTTTCTGTACACTTAGAATAGATAGTAATAGTCAGATGTTCGCAAGATTAGCGACTGAAACAATCGTTGATACAATGTTTAAAACTGCTGAAGAATCAACATTACATCAGCATGTTAAAGCTAGACCTTATAGATTATTAAGAGTAGGAACATTCTTATTATCTGAAGAGGGCTATAAAATATTCGTACACGAATCAGAACGTCGACACGAGCCAAGACTTGGTGAAGAAATGGACGTTAGAATTATTGGAGTAAAAGAAAATGGAGAACTTAATGGTTCATTTTTACCATTAGCTCACGAACGATTAGATGAAGACGGTCAAGTTATATTCGATTTACTAGTAGAATATGATGGAGAATTACCATTCTGGGACAAGTCAGATCCAGAAGCTATAAAAGAAGTATTTAATATGAGTAAAGCTAGCTTCAAACGTGCAATCGGTAGATTATATAAACAAAAACTTATCACAATAGAGACAGGTAAAATCACAATCACTCAAAAAGGTTGGTCTCAAGTAAAAAAAGAAGATTAATATAAAATTTAACCCGCCTTCACTTGTGAAGGCGGGTTTTTAGTTTGAAAATATATTATAATTTATTCTATTTCATCAGTTAACTGTTCTAGCTGGTCAATCAAATTACCAATATATGAGATAGTTTCTTTTAATGGTTTATCAGTTGTGACATCTATACCAGCTAATTCAGCGAGTTCAACTGGTGATTTTGAACCTCCTGATTTTAAAACGTTTAACCAATCTTCAACTGCGGTTTGTCCTTCTTTTTCAATGCGCTGACTCATTGCTGTACCAATTGTAAGTCCTGCAGAATATGTGTAAGGATATAATCCCATATAATAGTGGGGTTGACGCATCCAAGTTAATTCTGCGCCTTCAGTTATTTCTACTTCATCTCCCCAAAAGTCTGAAATAACTTGTTTTTTAATTCCATTTAAAAGTGGGGCAGTTAAAGCTTCACCTTTATCCACATGTCTATATACTTCTCTTTGGTATTTAGCTTCTAAAAGATGCGTAACCATATTATGATAATACGTTCTTGAAATGATAGAACTAATTACCCAACGTTTAAATTTAGGATCGTCTGATTTTTTCAATAAGCTATTTGCCATAAGCATTTCATTCATTGTAGATGGTGCTTCTACAAAATACATAGAACAATCAGCTTGATATACATTTTGATGAGCATTTGCTAAATTAAAATGTCCTGCATGTCCTAATTCATGAGCTAATACAAATACTTCAGTCATTTTACTTGTCCATGAAATAAAAATAAATGGGTTAACGCCATATGGACTTGCACAATAAGCTCCTGTTTGTTTTCCTTTATTTTGAGGAAAATCAATCCAACGTTTATCATAACTATCATTTACCATTTTCATATAGTCTTCGCCTAGAACACTCAACGCTTCTTTAATATATTCTTTAGAACCTTCTATAGAAACATCTGGTTCATAAGTTGGATCTAACGGTATACGTAAATCTTCAAATTTTAGTTTATCTAAATTATTTGTGCGTTTTAGTAATTTGGCATATTTTCTCATATGAGGTGCCGATTCTTCAGAAATAATATCAATTTGTCTATCATACATATCTCTCGTAACATCTTGAGGTTCTAATAAGAAATCTATCACTGAATCATATCCGCGTAATTCAGATTCTATTTTCTCTTTCTGAACATGTGCATTGTAAGTTGCAGCTGTCGTATTTTCATAACGACGTAAAGCTTCACTGAATTTTTTAAAGGCATTTCGTCTTACTTCAGTATTTGAAGCTACTTCGTAATCACCTTCAAATGAAACGTAATCCAATGGAATACTTTCTCCATTCGCTTCGAAAGTACCAAATTCAATATCTAGCATTTTAGTAATTCCATACATTTCATATGGCGCACCAAAAGTAGGCGAGAATGAAGCGAGTGTTTTTTCTACTTCAGGATGTAATGTATGTGCTTTTTGACGTTTCAATAAAGATAAATATTTAGGATATTCAGATTGCTTAATTAAAGCATTAAAAGCTTCTTCATCTAACTGTAAAATTTCTGATTCAACGAAAGATAAAAGACCAGCAATTTTACCATATGTAGTTGAGAATTGAGCAGCTACTTTTTGACTTTTCTCATTTGATGTATCAGTAGAATACAATAATTCTGCATATGTACTTAAATGTATAATACTGATGATAATGTCAGCTTGTTCATTTAAAGCTGATTCTATAGTTGAAATTTCATTTAATTGATTAACATACTTTTCATTAAATGTAGTGACTGTCTTTACTAACTCTTCTAATGAACTATAAAAAGCATCATTATTTTCAAATAAACTTGTAAGATCCCATGTTTCTTGAACAGGAACTTCATTTCTAAGCATTTGTCCCATTTAATTAATCATCCCTTTATATAAAATTTGCAATGTTCTAAAAGTTGCTTATTCTTATTATAGTATTAATCATTTTATAGTACAATTTTCAAACATACATACCATTTGTTTAACTTATTTAACAAAAAGATTATTATTATATTAAAAAATATAATTAATATAATAATAATCGGGTATAAT
>NZ_RXWZ01000002.1 GCF_003970575.1 Mammaliicoccus fleurettii | reverse complement strand
TCTACAATTTTTTCTTAGTCGATTACATTGTACTAAAGTGAGCTATATATGGCTCTTATTTTATTACACAATTATATGGACATATTCGATAAGAGGTACGTTAAAAGCAATTCTCAGTAAAATTGCTGATAAGGGGTAAGTTAAAAGCAATCCTAAGTAAAATTGCAGATAAGGGGTACAGAAAAACTAGACTTGATTACAAAATGGAGCTTGGGACATAAATGATTTTTTAAAAATGAGATGAGACGTAGATTAACTCCATAATCAATACGAATCTATCGACTTCTTTATTTATGATATTCATCTCTTTTTAATGGAAATAAAAGTGCGATTAATGTGATAATACAGTTACGTTAATTAAAAAAATAAAAATGCAAGGAGAGGTAATATGCTAACTGTATATGGACATAGAGGATTACCTAGTAAAGCTCCGGAAAATACAATTGCATCATTTAAAGCTGCTTCAGAAGTAGAAGGTATAAACTGGTTGGAGTTAGATGTTGCAATTACAAAAGATGAACAACTGATTATCATTCATGATGATTATTTAGAACGGACTACAAATATGTCCGGGGAAATAACTGAATTGAATTATGATGAAATTAAAGATGCTTCTGCAGGATCTTGGTTTGGTGAAAAATTCAAAGATGAACATTTGCCAACTTTCGATGATGTAGTAAAAATAGCAAATGAATATAATATGAATTTAAATGTAGAATTAAAAGGTATTACTGGACCGAATGGACTAGCACTTTCTAAAAGTATGGTTAAGCAAGTGGAAGAACAATTAACAAACTTAAATCAGAATCAAGAAGTGCTCATTTCAAGCTTTAATGTTGTGCTTGTTAAACTTGCAGAAGAAATCATGCCACAATATAACAGAGCAGTTATATTCCATACAACTTCGTTTCGTGAAGACTGGAGAACACTTTTAGATTACTGTAATGCTAAAATAGTAAACACTGAAGATGCCAAACTTACTAAAGCAAAAGTAAAAATGGTAAAAGAAGCGGGTTATGAATTGAACGTATGGACTGTAAACAAACCAGCACGTGCAAACCAACTTGCTAATTGGGGAGTTGATGGTATCTTTACAGACAATGCAGATAAAATGGTGCATTTGTCTCAATAGAAAGTTAGAGGTGAGTCTTACGTTTCAGTGACGGTAGACTTACCTTTAACATGTTACATACTAAAAAATTAATTTGAATAAGAAAGAGAGACATATATGAAATACGATGATTTTATAGTAGGAGAAACATTCAAAACAAAAAGCCTTCATATTACAGAAGAAGAAATTATCCAATTTGCAACAACTTTTGATCCTCAATATATGCATATAGATAAAGAAAAAGCAGAACAAAGTAGATTTAAAGGTATCATTGCATCTGGCATGCATACACTTTCAATATCATTTAAATTATGGGTAGAAGAAGGTAAATACGGAGAAGAAGTTGTAGCAGGAACACAAATGAATAACGTTAAATTTATTAAACCTGTATACCCAGGTAATACATTGTACGTTATCGCTGAAATTACAAATAAGAAATCCATAAAAAAAGAAAATGGACTCGTTACAGTGTCACTTTCAACATACAATGAAAATGAAGAAATTGTATTTAAGGGAGAAGTAACAGCACTTATTAATAATTCATAATAAAACAGTGAAGCAACCATCGTTACGGATTGCTTCACTGTTTTGTTATTCATCTATATCGTATTTTTTATTACCGTTCTCATATAGCTCATCATACACTTTACCTGAGATTTTGGCATTGTAGCTAGCCATTCCTTTATCTTGTACATCTTTAACATTAATAGCCATCATCATGTTTGGATTATCTTTATCATATGATATAAACCACCCAATTTGTCTGCCAGTTTCTCCTTGTTTCATTTTGAGTTCTGCAGTACCGGATTTGCCAATTAAGTTTGCATAAGATCTATAAATATCTTCTTTATGTGTTTTATTTACGACTTGTTGCATACCATCAGTTAATAGATTGATATTTTCTTTGGAAATAATATTTTTCTTCCAAACTTTGTTTTTCGTGTCTTTTAATAAGTGAGGTGCGTTAATATTGCCATTATTTTCTAATGCGCTATAGATTGAAAGGATCTGTACTGGGTTAATCAGTATTTCACCTTGTCCGTAACCTGAATCAGCTAATAATATTTCATTATCTAAATTTTTGTTTGAAATTTGAGCATTATAAAATGGATAATCACTTGGTATATCTTCACCAACACCTAGTTTTTTCATGCCTTTTTCAAATTTCTTACTGCCTAATTCGAGTGCTACTCTAGCAAAGAAAATGTTATCTGATGATTCTATTGCTTGTTTTAAGTCGATATTACCATTTACCACTTCATATCTTGTAACGTTGTAACCACCCCAAGATTTATCTTTTTGCCAACCTTTACCATCGATTTTATAACTTGTTTTATCGTCTAATGTTTTGTTATTTAACCCAATCATTGCTGTTAATATTTTTTGAGTTGAACCTGGTGAAGTTGTAATCTGGAACTTGTTGAGCAGAGGTTCTTTTTTATCTTCGGTTAATTTATTATATTCTTCGTTACTCATGCCATACATAAATGGATAGACGTCATATGAAGGTGTGCTTACAAGTGCTAATAATTCACCTGTTTGAGGGTGGATAGCAGTACCTGAGCCATAATCATTTTTCATGTTGTTATAAATACTCTTTTGAACTTTAGCATCAATAGTTAGTTGAATATCTTTGCCATCTTTTTTCTTTTTCTCTATTAATGTATGTGCGATTGTATTGCTATTATCGTCAACGATTGTGACACGATAGCCATCTTCATGTTGGAGCTTTTTATCGTAAAGTTTTTCGAGTCCCTTTTTACCAATAACTGCATCATCTTTATAGCCTTTATATTCTTTTTGTTTTAATTCTTCAGAGTTAATGGGACCAACATAACCTAATAGATGTGAAGTCGCTTTTTCTAGAGGATAGTTACGACTTTCTGTTTCATTAGTTGTAAGATGAAATTTTTTTGCGAAATCACTTAAATCTTCATCCATTTTTTTAACGGTTTTAAGTGGAACGAAGGTATCATCTTGTACCCAATTTTGATCCATTTGTTGTTTGATATAGTCTTCAGAAATACTTAGTTCTTTAGCGATTGCTTTATAATCTTTTTTAGATACATTCTTTGGAACGATGCCTATCTCATATGCTGTTCCTGTATTGGCCAATTCCACATTGTTTCGGTCTAAAATTTTACCACGTTCTGATTTTAAATTTTCAATATGTATGCTTTGGTCTTTCTGCATTCCTGGAATAATGACGCTATGATCCCAATCTAACTTCCACATACCATCTTCTTTAACAAAATTAAATTGAACGTTGCGATCAATGTTACCGTAGTTTGTTTTAATTTTATATTGAGCATCTACTCGTTTTTTATTTTTAGATACTTTTTTTATTTTACGATCCTGAATGTTTATATCTTTAACGCCTAAACTTTTATATATTTTTATCGGACGTTCAGTCATTTCTACTTCACCATTATCGCTTTTAGAAATATAACTGCTATCTTTATAAACTTGTTTGAAATTTTTATCTTCAATTGCATCAATAGTATTATTAATTTCTTTATCTTTTGAAGCATAAAAATATATACCAAACCCGACAACTACAACTATTAAAATAAGTGGAACAATTTTTATCTTTTTCATCAATATCCTCCTTATATAGGACTACATTTGTAGTATATTACAAATGTAGTATTTATGTCAAAATAATGTTATAATTTTTGTGATATGGAGGTGTAGCAGGTGTTATCATCTTTTTTAATGTTAAGTATAATCAGTTCATTGCTCACGATATGTGTAATTTTTTTAGTGAGAATGCTCTATATAAAATATACTCAAAATATTATGTCACATAAGATTTGGTTATTAGTGCTCGTCTCCACGTTAATTCCATTAATACCATTTTACAAAATATCGAATTTTACATTTTCAAAAGATATGATGAATCGAAATGTATCTGACACGACTTCTTCGGTTAGTCATATGTTAGATGGTCAACAATCATCTGTTACGAAAGACTTAGCAATTAATGTTAATCAGTTTGAGACCTCAAATATAACGTATATGATTCTTTTGATATGGGTATTTGGTAGTTTGTTGTGCTTATTTTATATGATTAAGGCATTCCGACAAATTGATATTATTAAAAGTTCGTCATTGGAATCGCCATATCTTAATGAACGACTTAAAGTATGTCAAAGTAAGATGCAGTTCTACAAAAAGCATATAACAATTAGTTATAGTTCAAACATTGATAATCCGATGGTATTTGGTTTAGTGAAATCCCAAATTGTACTACCAACTGTCGTAGTCGAAACCATGAATGACAAAGAAATTGAATATATTATTCTACATGAACTATCACATGTGAAAAGTCATGACTTAATATTCAACCAGCTTTATGTTGTTTTTAAAATGATATTCTGGTTTAATCCTGCACTATATATAAGTAAAACAATGATGGACAATGACTGTGAAAAAGTATGTGATAGAAACGTTTTAAAAATTTTGAATCGACATGAACATATACGTTATGGTGAATCGATATTAAAATGCTCTATTTTAAAATCTCATCACATAAATAATGTGGCAGCACAATATTTACTAGGTTTTAATTCAAATATTAAAGAACGTGTTAAGTATATTGCACTTTATGATTCAATACCTAAACCTAATCGAAACAAGCGTATTGTTGCGTATATTGTATGTAGTATATCGCTTTTAATACAAGCACCGTTACTATCTGCACATGTTCAACAAGACAAATATGAAACAAATGTATCATATAAAAAATTAAATCAACTAGCTCCGTATTTCAAAGGATTTGATGGAAGTTTTGTGCTTTATAATGAGCGGGAGCAAGCTTATTATATTTATAATGAACCAGAAAGTAAACAACGATATTCACCTAATTCTACTTACAAAATTTATTTAGCGTTAATGGCATTCGACCAAAATTTACTCTCATTAAATCATACTGAACAACAATGGGATAAACATCAATATCCATTTAAAGAATGGAACCAAGATCAAAATTTAAATTCTTCAATGAAATATTCAGTAAATTGGTATTACGAAAATTTAAACAAACATTTAAGACAAGATGAGGTTAAATCTTATTTAGATCAAATTGAATATGGTAATGAAGAAATATCAGGGAATGAAAATTATTGGAATGAATCTTCATTAAAAATTTCTGCAATAGAACAGGTTAATTTGTTGAAAAATATGAAACAACATAACATGCATTTTGATAATAAGGCTATTGAAAAAGTTGAAAATAGTATGACTTTGAAACAAAAAGATACTTATAAATATGTAGGTAAAACTGGAACAGGAATCGTGAATCACAAAGAAGCAAATGGATGGTTCGTAGGTTATGTTGAAACGAAAGATAATACGTATTATTTTGCTACACATTTAAAAGGCGAAGACAATGCGAATGGCGAAAAAGCACAACAAATTTCTGAGCGTATTTTAAAAGAAATGGAGTTAATATAATGGATAATAAAACGTATGAAATATCATCTGCAGAATGGGAAGTTATGAATATCATTTGGATGAAAAAATATGCAAGTGCGAATAATATAATAGAAGAAATACAAATGCAAAAGGACTGGAGTCCAAAAACCATTCGTACACTTATAACGAGATTGTATAAAAAGGGATTTATAGATCGTAAAAAAGACAATAAAATTTTTCAATATTACTCTCTTGTAGAAGAAAGTGATATAAAATATAAAACATCTAAAAACTTTATCAATAAAGTATACAAAGGCGGTTTCAATTCACTTGTCTTAAACTTTGTAGAAAAAGAAGATCTATCACAAGATGAAATAGAAGAATTGAGAAATATATTGAATAAAAAATAAAATTGTTGTATTTACAACAATACATAGAAAACAGAGGAAACAATCAAGTCGTTGAATATTTCCTCTGTTTTTTAGTTGAAAAAATTAACCGAAAGTCTGAATGCAAGTCTTGATTAAATCAATAATGCTTGTAATAACACCAGTGAAATCCATATGCATACCCTCTTTCTATTTAAGATACATTAAGTATAAAATCAAACAAATAAAAAATGTTAAAAATTCCCTAATTGGCTATTTAGATTGCATAAATGTCAAAAATTTGAAAAACATACAACGACTTTGCATAAAAAATCGTCATATTGGAAATACGTAATTTATTGAAATAATAAAAAAAAAATAAAAGAACGAAGATGATAACCTAAGTGAGGTTTTAAGTTGTTCTAAGGTTTAATTTAATTTATGTTAAAATAGTTGGTATAAAAATACATGATAAACTATAAACTAAATTCAAAATAACTTATGGGGTAGGCAATTATGGAAAATATTTTAAATATAAATGATAATGAAAAAAGAGTGCTAAGGGAAATTTATAACCATCATAATATTTCGCGTACTCAAATATCTAAAAATCTTGAGATTAATAAGGCAACGATTTCTAGTATTTTGAATAAGTTAAAGTATAAATCTCTTGTTAATGAGGTTGGTGAGGGTGATAGCACGAAGAGTGGTGGTAGAAAACCTATTCTTCTGAAGGTTAATCATCTTTATGGTTATTTTATTTCTTTGGATTTAACTTATAGTTCTGTTGAAGTGATGTACAATTATTTTGATGGTAATGTCATTAAGCATGAATCTTATGATTTACCTGATGAAAAGGTTAGTAGTATATTAAGCATAATAAAAAAACATATTGATATTCAGGAGAAACTTGATACTTATAACGGACTATTAGGTGTGTCTGTTTCTATACATGGAGTTGTGGATAATGAGCAGCATGTGACATATTTACCTTTCCATGAAACTGAAGGAATTTCAATTGCTAAGAAAATAAAAGAAATTACTAATGTTCCAGTCGTAGTTGAAAATGAAGCGAATCTTTCAGCGTTATATGAACGTAATTTTAATCATAATTTATCCTACAATAATCTTATTGCTTTAAGTATACATAAAGGTATTGGTGCTGGGCTTATTATTAATAATCAATTGTATCGTGGTGCAAATGGGGAAGCGGGTGAAATTGGAAAAACACTTGTCTCAAAAGTTAGCGATAATGTGGAGATCTTTCATAAGATTGAAGATATTTTTTCACAAGAAGCTTTACTGCATAATTTAAGTAATCAACTAAATGAGAAGATGACGCTTAGCAAATTAATTCAATTTTATAATGAAAAAAATCCAGTCGTAGTTGAAGAAATGGAACAATTTATAAATAAAATTGCTGTTTTAATACATAATTTAAACACCCAGTTTAATCCGAATGCAATTTACATTAACTGTCCATTGTTCAATGAAATGCCTGAAATATTAGAAGCAATTAAGAACCAGTTCAAACAATATTCACGTAACGAAATTCAAATAAAATTAACATCAAATGTGAAATTTGCAACTTTGTTAGGTGGCACATTAGCAATTATCCAAAAAGTACTGCAGATTAATGATATATACTTAGATATAAAATCATAAAAGACTAATTCAAATGAATAATCAAAGTTCGTAATTGTCTTTATAAAAAATCCCTCAATCCGAATTGAATTTTCGGATTGAGGGATTTTTATAGTTCTATTGCAGAAGAAAACTATTTTAAAGATGCTGGTAAATGTTGATAGCCACCTCTAACGTTAACAATATTCGTAAATCCTTTATATTCTAATATTCCTACCGCTATTGAACTTCTAACATCTGATTGACAATGTACATAAATTAGGTCATTTTTATCGAAAGGTATATCTTCATTTAAAAGTTTACCGTGAGGAATATGAATTGCTTGTTTTAAATGACCTTTACGCCATTCATCATCATTACGAACATCTAATACATTATGTTCTTCACCAGTCATTTCAGAACTATGAATAGATGATGTGACGATATTTGTTTGTGGCAAACGGTAACTTTTTACATTTTCAAAACCAATTAATTGTAAAGCATGAATAGCTTGTTGAACGGTAGATTTATCGCCAATTAATTCAATATCTTTGTCATAATCTAAATACCAACCAATTTGATTTATAAAAGTTTTATTAAAAGGAATATTGATAGTTCCATGCATATGACCACCATGGAATGCTTCTTTACTTCGAAGATCAAAAGCAGTTTGTGTATTGCTTGAACTAGGGTAAACATTATATGGTTGGTACATTTGCATACCAAATTGATTTATTTTTTTCATTTGTGAAAAATGGTGTGGTGGAGCTGGCTGATTGAGTGTTAAAGTTTCGATAAATGAAGTTTCATCTTTAACATTAAAAGCCCAGTTGTTTATTTTCTCATAACCCAAAGTAGTTGTAGGTAATGAACCTAGCGCTTTACCACAAGGACTCCCTGCACCATGACCTGGCCAAATTTGAATATAGTCTGGTAATGTTGCAGCAAATTGTATGGACTGATACATTTGTTTTGCTCCGATTTTTGTAGAACCTTCAACATTTACAGCTTTTTCTAATAGATCTGGTCTACCTACATCACCAACAAAGATGAAGTCACCGCTAAATAATCCCATTGGTATACTGGAACTCCCACCTTCGTCAGTAAGTAAAAAACTAATACTCTCAGGGGTATGGCCTGGAGTGTGTAAGACTTCTAATTTAATCTTTCCTAAATAGATAATATCTTGATGCTTAACGAAATGTGTTTGTTTAGGCATATTTTTATAATTAAATTCATCTTTACCTTCATCAGATACGTATATACTTGCATTCAATTTATTTGCCACATCTCTAATACCTGAAGCAAAATCAGCATGAATATGTGTTTCTGCAGCTTTAGTAATTGTGAATCCTTCTTTATCTGCAACTTTTAAATATTTTGTTAAATCTCGTTTAGGGTCAATAATCATTGCTTCTCCTGTACGTTGACATCCAATTAAATAAGATGCTTGTGACAAATTGTCTTCATAAAATTGTTTGAAAAACATAAAAAAACTCCTTTTTAAAATAGATTTTATTAATTAGATAAATAAGTTATGATTTGCTTGCTCAGTATGTCCAATATAAGTACCTACGCCACCATAATCGACTTCATCTCTTAATTCTTCTTTTGAAATTCCCATAACATCCATACTCATGGTACAAGCAATTAACTTTATATCTTGATCGATTGCTTGATCGATAAGTGAGTATAAAGAATCAACATTTTTCTTGTTCATTACATAACGCATCATAATATTACCTAGTCCAAACATATTCATTTTTGATAATGGCATATGTATTGGATCCTTAGGTAACATAAGGTCAAACATTTTGGAAATACCTTTCTTTTTAACGCGAGTTGATTGCGCTTTTTTTAATGCGTTGAGGCCCCAAAAAGTAAAGAAAATAGTTACATCTTTACCTGCTGCTTTAGCGCCATTTGCGATGATCATTGCTGCTACTGCCTTATCTAACTCACCGCTAAATAAAACAATTGTTGTACCTGTAGCAGTGTCATTGATTTCAAATTCTTTTGGCTTTTCTTTTTGAATAATTGCATTAATTACATTTGCTTCTTCAGTAAGATTTACAAGGGTATTCCCTGTTTGTTTCGCCCAACTTTTAATATCACTATTGAAACCAGGATCTGTAACTGTTACCTCGATTTGCTCACCCGTTGAAATCTTGTTAATTTCTTTACTGATATTAACAATAGGTCCAGGGCACTGAAGACCTCTAAAATCAAATTGTTTACGATTCTCTTTGATTTCAATATCTTTTTCTATTAAAGGAGCACTATTGAAGTTCTTTGCTTCATAATCTTTATATCCACCCTTTAAATTCACGACATCATAACCTTGTTTGGCTAAATAATCGCAAGCTTTAGTGCTTCGGTTACCGCTTTTACAATGTATATAATACGTTTTGTTGCTATTCTTATTGAATGATTTAATCTCTTCTACTGGGTGTAAAGTTGAACCGTTAATGTGTCCTAATTCATATTCTTCTTTTGTTCTAACATCAATCAATTGACCCATTTTTGCCAATTTTTCTAATTCTTCTTTGTTTAATGAATTAATGTGTACTTCTTTGTATTGTTCCATACTTACCTCCTATAAATACCTATGAGGGTATAATAAAACGGATAGAATCATTTGTCAAATACCTATAGGGGTATTTGACAATTTTGTTTTAATTTATTAATATTAACTTAATCAATTTATGTGGAGGAAATGAATGTGACTTATGATAAAAAAATGATTAATCGTATAAATAGAATACAAGGTCAATTAAATGGTGTCGTAAAAATGATGGAAGAAGAAAAAGATTGCAAAGATATAATTACGCAACTTAGTGCATCTAAAGGTTCTATACAACGTTTAATGGGGATTATAATTAGTAAAAATTTAATAGAATGCGTCAAAACAGCAGAAGAAAATAATGAAAGTTCTCAAGAATTAATTAATGAAGCAGTTAATTTATTAGTTAAAAGTAAATAATGGATATAGCAAATATGACTATTATGTTGCTAATTAGCGTACTGGGTGGATTTATATCTGGATTAATAGGTATTGGGGGCGCAATTATTATTTACCCAGCTATTCTTATATTGCCACCATTAATAGGTATACCTGCGTATAGTGCATATATTGCTTCGGGACTTACCTCTAGTCAAGTATTTTTCAGTACACTTAGTGGATCATTAAATGCAAGAAAACAACCAGCTTTCTCTCCTAAACTTGTTATATATATGGGAGGGGGTATGTTGATTGGAAGCATGTTAGGGGCAATTTTAGCTAGTTTGTTTAATGCTACTTTTGTAAATACGGTATATGTAATAATCGCCATACTTGCTTTAATATTGATGTTTATTAAAGTTAAACCTACTACACAAGAGACGAAATCTAAACCTTTGCTACTTATTATAGTTGGATTTGGAATTGGTGTAATTTCGGGAATTGTGGGTGCAGGTGGAGCATTTATCATCATTCCTGTATTATTAGCATTATTTAAATTACCAATGAATACGGTAGTGAACAATAGCATAGCAATTGCTTTTATATCTTCAGTAGGGGCATTTTTTATAAAATTAATGCAAGGATATATACCAGTAGAAAGTGCAATTTTTTTGATAATTGGTAGTATTATTTTTGCACCGATAGGATTGAAAGTGGGTAAGAAAGTACCTGATTCTATTCAACGAGGAATGCTAATTATATTAATAGTAATCGCCATAATACAATTTATAATTTAATTGCACATATGACTTATGTAGGATATTTTCTATAATAGGTTAAAAGGAGTGGGATACGAAATCTTTTTCATAAAATTAGATTTCTACCCACTCCTTTTTTATATTTGAATTTTTTAGATTTTACCTGATCACTAATAGCTAGAAGTTATGAAAATAAATTTGGGTTAAATCTATATTTTTAATTTAATGAGTAAGCGTTTACATATTTATTTCGTTATGCTATATTGTTTTTAAAGTTAGTTTGTTTAATAAACTAACCAACTAAAACTAGGGGGATTATCATGACATACTTTAACGTTGATAAAATAAAATACGAAGGTTCTAATTCAAATAATATATTTAGTTTTAAATATTATAATCCAGAAGAAAAACTTGGCGACAAAACGATGGCGGAACATTTAAGATTTAGTGTTGCATACTGGCATACGTTCACAGCTGACCTTTCAGATCCATTCGGTGTTGGTACGGCTGAGCGTGATTGGGATAATTTAGATGAAATGGGTAAAGCGAAGGCTCGTGTTGAAGCAATTTTTGAATTCATGGAAAAATTAAGTATCGAATATTTCTGTTTCCACGATGTAGATATTGCTCCAGAAGGTAAAACTTTAAAAGAATCTAATGAAAATTTAGATGTGATTGTAGATTTAATTCAAGAGAAGATGAAACAGACTGGTAAGAAATTATTATGGAATACAACTAACAATTTCACTCACGAGCGTTTTGTTCATGGTGCAGCAACTTCTTCTAATGCTAAAGTATATGCATATGCAGCAGCAAAAGTTAAAAAATCTTTAGAAATTGCTAAAAAGCTAGGTTCTGAAAACTTTGTATTCTGGGGAGGTCGTGAAGGTTACGAAAGCTTATTAAATACTGATATGAAATTAGAATTAGATAACTTAGCTAATTTCTTCAAAATGGCGAAGAGTTATGCTGAAGAAATTGGTTACGAAGGACAATTTTTAATTGAACCTAAACCGAAAGAACCAACTTCTCATCAATATGATACAGATGTTGCTACTGGACATGCATTTTTACAAAAATATGGTTTAGATAAAATCTTCAAATTTAATATTGAAGCAAACCATGCAACTTTAGCTGGGCATACTTTCCAACACGAGTTGAGATATGCACGTGATAATCAATTGTTAGGTTCAGTTGATGCTAACCAGGGCCATCCACAATTAGGCTGGGATACGGATGAATTTCCAACTGATGTGTATGATACAACTTTAGCTATGTACGAAATTCTTAAGAATGGTGGCTTAACTCCAGGTGGTTTAAACTTTGATGCTAAACCTAGAAGAACTTCATTTAAACAAGAAGATTTATTATTAACACATATTTCAGGTATGGATACATTTGCATTAGGTTTAAAAGTAGCTTACAAAATGATAGAAGATAAGTTCTTTGAAAATATTATTAATAAAAAATACCAATCATTTAATGAAGGTATAGGTAAACAAATTGTAGAAGGTACTACTTCATTTAAAGAACTTGAAGAATACGCACATAATATTAAAAAAATCGAGAATGAATCTGATCATTTAGAAGTTATTAAAACTCAAATTAATCAATATATTTTAAATATTAATAATGGAGACTGATAATGATGAACTTCGTAATTGGCATTGATATCGGTACGAGTGGATTGAAATCGATAGTAGTTAATAAAAAAGGTGAAGTAGTTGATTCACACAGTATTAGCTATAAGACTGAGCATCCACAATCTGGTTACAGCGAAATGGATCCAAATATTTGGTACAAAGCAACATTAGATAGTTTAAATCACTTATTAAGCAAGTTTGATAAAGAAACGATTTCAGGTATTAGTTTTTCAGGACAAATGCATGGTTTAGTTGTCGTTGATGAAGATGGTAAGAGTATAAGACCAGCTATTTTATGGAATGATACGCGAACATCTCAAGAAGTTGAAGACATTAAACAAGCTATTGGTATAGAAACGTTACTTAAACATACACAAAATACAGTCCTCGAAGGATTTACACTTCCTAAATTAATGTGGTTAAAAGCACATGAACCAGAAAATTATAATAAAATTCATAAGTTTATGTTACCTAAAGACTATGTCGTTTATAAATTGACTGGCAATATTTATACCGAGCCATCGGATGCTGCTGGAACAATTATGTATAACATTAAATCTGAAAAATGGTCTAAAGAAATATTAAATCAATTAAATATTGATTCTAAGATTTGTCCAGATGTAATAGCTTCCCATGATAGAAGCGGTACTTTAACAAAAGACATTAAAGAGAAGTTAAATATTGACTGGGAAATAAATGTTTATCAAGGTGGAGCTGACAATGCTTGTGGAGCACTCGGTTCAGGAATTACAGATGAAACGAAACAACTTGTAAGTATTGGAACTTCAGGTGTGGCACTATCTATTGAGAATAGTGCGAATTACGAGAATGATGGTAATATGCATTATTTCAGTCATTGTGTACCAAATCAAAAATACGTAATGGGTGTAACACTTTCTGCAGGTTATAGTTTAGAGTGGCTCAAACAATTGATTGAGCCATCTGAAGACTTTAATACATTTTTACAAGATATTTCAAAATCAAAATTAGGATCAAATGGTTTGATGTATACACCATATTTATTAGGTGAACGTACACCGTATAACGATGCATCTATTAGGGGTAGCTTTATAGGCTTAGATGCAAATACAACTCAATTGGATATGAAACGTTCTGTTCTTGAAGGCATTACATATTCTATAAATGAAAGTATTGAAATTATGAGAAGTAAAGATATAGATATTAAAGAAATTGTATCTATCGGTGGCAGTGCTAAAAATGCAGAATGGCTACAAATTCAAGCAGATGTCTTTAATGTACCAATTACAACAAGAACAGAAGAACAAGGCCCTGCATATGGTGCAGCTATGCTAGCAGCAATGGGTGAACAATGGTTTAATTCATTCAATGATATGAACGAAACTTGGATTAATTATCGTGAGCACGTATCACCTATTTCGAGTCATACAGAATCATATGAAAAACTATTTAACATCTATAAATTAATTTATACTGCAACTCAGCCAATAACGAAAGGTTTAACTCAATTTAAATAAAGAACTGGGGAGATGGGGTAATGAGTAGTTATGATAATAAGAAGTTTATCTTTAAGATTGCGTTAATAGCAACTCTTGGTGGACTATTATTTGGTTACGATACAGCAGTAATTTCTGGTGCAGAACAATCATTACAAAAATATATTACAGCTGATTATGGGAGTTTCGTACATGGTATAACCGTATCAAGTGCATTAATAGGGTGTATCATAGGTGGAATATTATCTTCAAATATTTCAAAAAGTTTAGGACGTAAGAAATCTTTACAAGTAGCAGCTATACTATTTATAATCTCTGCTGTTTTATCAGGTTATCCAGAATTTCTGTTTTTTGATAGAGGAGAATCAACACTTGGATTACTTATTATGTTTAACATCTATCGTATTATAGGTGGTATTGGTGTAGGATTAGCTTCTGCAATTTCACCAATGTATATCAGTGAGATTTCACCATCCTCAATAAGAGGTAGACTTGTGTCTTGGAATCAGTTTGCAATTATATTTGGTATGTTAGTCGTATACTTCGTAAACTATGGAATTACATTCGGTCAATCGCAAAGCTGGGTTGATTTAATCGGTTGGCGTTACATGTTTATGACAGAAGCAATTCCAGCAGTCGTCTTTTTCGTATTATTATTCTTAGTGCCTGAAACACCAAGGTATTTAATTTTAGTTAATAAAGATAAAGATGCATTAAATGTACTTAATAAAATATATTCTTCAAGTGAACATGCTAAGAAAGTATTAAATGATATATTATCTACAAAAAGTAAAACTAAAGAAATAAAAGCACCATTATTCAGCTTCGGTAAGACAGTTATTATTATCGGAATATTACTATCAATATTCCAACAATTTATCGGAATAAACGTTGCACTTTATTACGCACCAAGAATATTTGAAAATTTAGGTGTAGGAAGCAATACATCAATGATGCAAACAGTAGTAATGGGATTAGTAAATGTAATCTTTACATTAATTGCTATAATCTATGTAGATAAATTTGGACGTAAACCATTACTTATAATTGGATCAACAGGAATGGCAATCGGTATGATCGGTATGAGTGTATTAACAGCTAATGGGATCTTCGGAATCATTACATTAATCTTCATGGTTATTTATACAGCTTCATTTATGATGAGTTGGGGACCAATTATTTGGGTATTATTATCAGAAATATTCCCTAATAGAATAAGAAGCGGTGCAATGGCAATAGCCGTAGCCGTACAGTGGTTAGCAAACTTTACAATCACATCAACATATCCATTTATGATGGATATCAGTGGAACAATGACATACGGATTCTACGCAGCAATGAGTATACTATCAGGAATATTCGTTTGGAAATTCATCCCTGAAACAAAAGGTAAGACATTAGAAGAGTTAGAAACAATATGGCAAAAAGATAAAAAAGTAAAAACAGCATCAGACAATGTTGAACCACCAGTATTCACAGAATCAATACAAGATAGAAGTTAAATAATAAGGCTGAGACAAATTAATTTGTCTCAGCCTTTCATTGTATGGAAATGATTTTGAGAATGTCTTAGATTAACTAGGTACTTAATCTACAACTTGGTCAAACTCTTAGATTAACTAGGTACTTAATCTACAACTTGGCTGAACTCTTAGATTAATTAGGTACTTAATCTACAACTTGTCCAAACTCTTAGATTAACTCCAGACTTAATCAACAACTTAGCCGAACTCTTAGATTAATTAGGTACTTAATCTACAACTTACCTCATTTTTTAAATAGTTAGTGGGGCAAAGCTAAATATATAGCGAAAATAATTAGTGCAATGCCTATCACAATAAAACTCTTATATAGAAAATTTTGCCTTCTACGAGATATTCCTTGAATAGTTAAGTAAATACCTAAAATTATTGAAATAATCATAATACTAAATCCCATTCTCTTCATTCCTTTCAATATTCATAATTCATAGATATCTTATCACAAAATTTGATAATCATTTCAATTTACGAAGTATTTGTTACAATAGTAATAAATATATAATGATCGAATATAATTTTATTTAGAAAATATATTATAAAATTTAAGGGGTGGTACTTTTGAAGAAGCAGTTTTTGGCTGGGATTGTACTTGTTTCATCATTAACTATTGCGGGATGTAGCTTTAGTATTGGTGGAAATTCTGATGATACGAAATCATCAAATAGCGATAGTAAAAGTGAATCAACGAGTAATAAATCCAATCGTGATTCAAATAATGAGCAATCTGGAGATACTAAAGATAATGGTAATGAAAGTGGTATTAAGGATGAATCTAATATAACTGAACAACAAAGTATTGCGATGGCGATGCTTGAACCTAGCTTAGAGTCTGATATTGTAACGGGTGATGAATTATTATCTGGGAAATATACTAGAACTTCTGGTGCAGGTGAGAAACAAGAACAACAAGTTGATACTTTAGAGCTTTCTGAAAGTCCTGAACTCAATAAGATGAAAAATAAACCAGATGGTATGAAGTTCTATGGTTTGAGTGAATCTAAAGGGAGTTATGCGACGATTATCGGAGTGAATAAAGAAGAGGTTGTTTATATTATGACCCAAAGTACAATTTTTGACTTTAATGAAGTTAAGAATAGTGAAACTTCTAAAACATTAAATATTTCTGATTTGTACAGTAAATATAAAGACAATCGTAAAGTAGCAAATATAGCTAATAAAATAGAGTATGGTGATCCAATGCCATCAAATAATGAAGACACTTCTAATGTAGATACAATTAGTAATGAATATTACGCCAAAGTATGGTTAACAGCTTTACCAAGTTATCGAGATTCTGGAGATAGTGAAATGGATGCAGAACTTGAGCATCAAAATATAGAAGGTGATTTATTAAATCCTTATAACGAAGAAAATACAGTTAAATATCCTAAAGGTGTACAAAGACTAGCAGGTACACCAACAGCTGCTGGACAAGTTGTTTATAAGAACAATGGAGACGGCACAATATCAATTTATGATGTACCATCACATTTTCATGATGAAAGATGGTTGGAAGATGATGACTACTCACAGCGAAAATCTGAAGATATTATAAATAGTCCTAAAGTGGTTAAACTTTATAATGCATCGAATGATGAGATTGAACAAACTGTCGAAATGTTTGATGGATCAAATTCAAATGATGATTCTGATTCAGAAGATAGTTTTGAAAAAGTAACACGCGAAAATGTTATAGATAAAGTTGAATCATATGAAGGGTCAACTTTAGATACAGACACTTATACGTATAAAGAACCTGAAAAAACAGACGATGGTAAATGGGGATTCTCATTTGAAGATAAAGAGGGTAACTTAGCCGGATCATATATTATTGATGATGATGGTGAAGTAACTGAGTACGATGAAGATGGAGATAAAGTAGGATCTGGATATTAAAATAGAACAAAGAACCATCTAGGCTAAATAGCTTGGATGGTTCTTTATATTATAGTGATATAGAGTGACAATAGTCTTATTGATTAGTAACAGCTGTTCAATTGTTCTTTATTCTAACTTATTGTACACTATATGTAAGCGCTTACTAAATTTATTTATTCAAATATAGTAACATTAAGGAGAATATATATGAAAGATAAAGTGATAATCGTAACAGGTGGCAGTAGTGGAATGGGAAAAGCAATGGCTAAACGATTTGCAGCTGATGGTGCTAAAGTTGTTATAACGGGTCGCTCTCTAGACCGTCTTGAAGAAGCTAAAAAAGAAATGGAACAATATGATGGCCAAGTTCTTTGTATAGATATGGATGTTCGAGATACTGAAAGAGTACAATATACTGTAGATGAAACGATTAAAACATTTGGTAAAATAGATGGACTTGTTAATAATGCAGCAGGAAACTTTTTATGTGCAGCAGAAGATTTATCTATAAATGGTTGGAACTCTGTAATTGATATCGTCTTAAATGGCACATTTTATTGTTCACAAGCAGTAGGTAAAGAATGGATTAAAAGTGGACACAAAGGGCGCATTTTAAATATAGTAGCAACATATTCATGGACTGCAGGAGCAGGTGTGATACATTCAGCAAGTGCTAAGGCAGGTGTACTTGCAATGACGAGAACACTTGCAGTTGAATGGGGAAGTAAATACGGTATAACAGTTAATGCTATTGCACCAGGACCAATAGATAATACAGGTGGCGCTAAAAAGTTATCATTATCAGAAGAAGCAAAACAACAAACATTAGATAGCGTACCATTAGGAAGAATGGGACAACCAGAAGAAATCGCAGGATTAGCTAGATTCTTATTTTCAAAAGAAGCGGAATATATAAATGGAGATTGTATCACGATGGATGGTGGACAATGGTTAAATAGAAACCCATTTTAGATAACAGTGGGAAGCATGGTGAAATTATAAAGTTATAGAGTGGAGTTAGAAATTCTAATAATCAAGAAAAGGCAAACAAGCACGTTAGAAATTCTAACGAGCAAGACTCCTAAAACAAGCACATTAGCGCTATATAAATCATCCACAATAAAAAAGCAAATTAGAGGCAGGGACAAATTAATTGTCTCTGTCTCCATTTTGCTGCACCTCTTAGTCATAGGATTGTTTATACGATACTCAACATGCGTTCTAATGATTGCTTGGCATAATATGCAGTTTCTTTATCTACTTTGATGATGTTCTCTTTATGCCCGTCTTGAATTTTATCTAGACACCACGCTAAATGTGGTAAGTCTATTCTGTTCATTGTGAGACATGAACACATAAGTGGATTGAGTGATTCTATAGTAACATCTGTGTAAGTTGTTTTTAATCGATTAACGAGATTCATCTCTGTCCCGATTACCCAATGTGAGCCTTTTGGTGCGTTTTTTATCATATCTATAATATATTTTGTAGACCCCGCGTAGTCTGCCATTTGTACGATGTCAAATTGACATTCAGGATGGACGATGACATTGACGTTAGGGTCTTTTTTACGTGCTTGTTTTATATGAATTGGATAGAACTTTTCATGAACGGAACAGTGTCCTTTCCACAAAATAATTCTAATATCTTCATCATTTCCGTCAAATTCTAATGTTTTTTGAATAGGATCCCATACGGCCATTTCTTCTAGTTTAATACCTAATTTAAAGGCGGTATTGCGCCCTAAGTGTTGGTCGGGCAGAAACAGTATGCGTTTGTCTTGATCTAGTGCCCATTGAATCACACTATCTGCATTTCCACTTGTGACACATGAACCACCATTTTCGCCGACGAATTTTTTAATAGCTGCTGTTGAATTTACGTAAGTAAGCGGAAGTATGTTATCACCTAATCGATTCGTTAAGACATCATATCCGTGTAACGCTTGATCAATATTTGCCATATCTGCCATAGAGCAACCTGCTGACAAATCGGGTAAATAGATGTTTTGATTGTCGTTCGTAAGGATATCAGCAGTTTCTGCCATAAAATGCACACCATTAAAAACAAAGTATTGAGCTTGAGTATTTTCTTTACAAATTCGTGCTAATTCAAGAGAATCTCCCATTATATCAGCGAATTGTGCTACTTCATCTTTTTGATAATGATGTGTCGGCATAAATAGTCGCTCACCAAGCGCTTCTTTAATGGTTTTAATTTTATTTTCTAGTTGTTCTGTTGTCATATTTAAGTATTTTTCAGGTATAGATTGTGCTTTTTCTATTGTAGGATTGAACATTTAAATAACCACCTTTGCTGAGATATCTAATGCATGTTGATCATAAAATAATGAACCGATAGAAATGTAATCAACACCTGTTTCTGCATATTGAACGACATTGTTTATGTTAATGTTTCCTGAAGCTTCTGTTTGAATATGACTCGGTACTTTAACGATATGTTCTTTAATCCATTCAGGTGTACAATTATCGAACATCATAATATTTACATCTGCTTGAATAGCTTCAGTCAATGTTTGCTCATCTTCTATTTCGATTTCAATTTTATCCATAGGTCCGATATGTCTTTTAGCTTTTGATACTAGATCATCAATTGATTTACTAAAGCTAATATGATTGTCTTTCAACATTAATCCGTCATTTAATGTTCGACGGTGATTGTAACCTCCACCTACATGAACAGCGTGCTTTTCAAACATACCTAATCCAGGCGTCGTCTTTCTCGTATCCACAATTTTAACGTTAGTATGTTGTACTTTTTGAACGATTTGATGGGTAGACGTGGCGATACCTGACATACGTTGAATTAAATTTAAAGTGATGCGTTCCATAGTGAGTAAAGTAGTAACACTTCCTTTAACCACTGCAAGTACTTGTCCTTTTTTAATTGAATCTCCATCTTTAACTGCAATATCAGTTTGAATATCACTTTCGATGATTTTGAAACTTTCTTGAAGAATGATTTCTCCACAAAAAACACCTTCATCTTTACTTAATAGCGTTAATGTTCCATGTTGATTTATATCAAAAATGCTCGACGATAAATCACCATAATGATTATCTTCAAGGTAAAATTGTTTGAGTTTTTCTTGTACGTGCAACTTGTTTAGCATGAAATATATCCTCCATTAAAATTTCTATATCTGTATGTTGTAATGTTTGTTGAACATTTGGGTAATCCGTTCTAAAGTGAACACCTCTTGATTCATTGCGATTTAAGGCTGATAGACAAACCATCTCTAACGTCTTAATGGCAACATATCTTTGCCAATCATCTTTCGACCATTGAGTTGTAACTGTAGAGTTTTTTAAACATAGCTGGATGTCATTTAAATATTGCGTCATATCATGACCATTTCGTTCAATACCTAGTACTTCAGAGCTTAGCTGACGTATTCTTTCAACTTCTTGAGTATTCATTTTAGGTATGCTCAAAGATTGTGAATTAGTCATATGAATATCTCTAATGGAAGATTGGTTAATAGCTTGACTACAAAGGTGTCCCATAACAAGTCCTTCTAAAAGTGAGTTGCTTGCTAAACGATTTGCACCATGGAAGTTTGTGTTACTTGCCTCACCAATTACATAAAAATGTTGCTCATCCGTTCTTCCATAAATATCAGTTTCAACGCCACCCATTGTGTAATGTGCACCAGGTGTAACAGGTATAAGATGGTTGTGATATTCATTTGGAAAATGGCTCATGACATTTTGGTATATTGTTGGAAATCGTGTAGAGAAATGCTCGATATGCTCTATGTTAATAAAACATTGATGACCTTCTGTTTGTTGTTGGAAAATGGCTCTACTCGTAACATCTCGAGGTGCTAGACTTCCTAGAGGATGAATATTTTTCATAAATGCCTTTCCAAACTCGTTCACTAAAAAGCCTCCATGACCTCTCACAGCTTCTGAAACGAGACCGTATGTATCGCTTTTAGTCCCTAGTAAAGTTGGATGAAATTGAATCATTTCCATATGTCGTAACGGAAGTTGATGGTGATAAGCAATAATATGACCTGAACTTATCGTTGTTGATGCATTTGAGTTAGTTGGGTAGAGATTACTATAACCACCTGTTGCTAAAATGACATCATGCGCTAAAAATTCTGTCTTATTTCCATGTTTATCGAGAGCAAGAACACCACATATTTCGTTTGAATCGTCTCTTAATAAATCAACAACTTCAGTCTCTTCATAAATCGTTAAGTCTTTTGATGATAACTGCTCGATTAAATATTTTGTGAGGTACGCGCCAGTTTGATCACCGCCTATATGTAGAATACGTGGCTTAGAATGAGCGCCTTCTATTGCAAAGTCTAAATTATGTTTATCGACTAGTTTATCAAAGGTTAAACCTTCTTCTATCATCTGCTGGATAATCTCATGACTATGTTGGATGATCGGTTCAATAACAGTCATATCGCCGAGCTTATTACCGGCTATATAAGTATCTTGTATATGAGAAAGTCCGTCATCATCCTCAAATTTAGAAAAGCAAATACCACCTTGTGCGAGTGAACTGTTATGGGTATTCAATTTATCTTTCGTAATGCAATAAATCTCGGTATGTTCATTAAGTGAGCGAATAGCAGACAATGCAGCAATTCCAGAACCAATAATTATAACTTTTTTCAAGTTTACACCTTACTTTACATATATGTTATCATTTTATATACAATATATTGACACATTAAAAGATAAATAACAAGTGGGGGATTATAAATGATTTATTTAGATAACGCATCAACTACGATGGTTGATAGTGAAGTACTAGATGTTTATCAAGATACACAAAGAGAAGCATATTATAATAGTGAAAGTTTACATATCGGAGGTCTGCATACAAGACAACTGTTGGATGAATGTAAACACTATATTAAGCAACACTTTTCAACAAACAAAGAAGTTATTTTTACGAGAAGTGGTTCACATGCAAATGAAATTGCGATACATAGTTATTTAAAAGGACAAAATGGAGGGACGATACTTGTATCTCCATATGAACATCCTTCAGTACATGCAGCATTGGAAAATTTCAAAACAGAATTCGAAATTTTAGACTTACCTTTAGAGGGTACGGGGGAGATTCATTTAGAAAAAACTAAAGAAATGATGGCAGATGAAGTCCTTCTAATCATAGCTCAACATGTGAATTCAGAGACTGGTTACATATTGCCAGTAGGGGCATTAAGTGAGATCGCAAGACATCATAATGTTCCAATACATGTTGATGGTGTGCAAGCTGTACATAAAATAGAAACTGCCGATGTACAATCATTTAGTTCATATGCATTTTCGGGACATAAGTTTCATGGAACTAAAGGTTCAGGTGGATTATTAATGAATCATGAATATGTGAAGCCATTAAATGAATATTACTTACATGAAATGTATACACAAAATGGTACAATAGATTCACCAAGTATTATAGCAATGACAAAAGCATTATCTTTATCAAGTAACATACAACATATGAAATCTATGCAGCAATATATGATAAAGAAATCGACAGAGTTATACTTTACACAAATGGTTTACAGCGAGTGTGCACCACATATAGTTGCATTGTTGTCTCCAAAATATGAAGGACAATATATAATGCAATATCTATCAAATAGAAATATATGTATATCGACAGGAACAGCTTGCGGTCATGGTGCATTGTTAAGTAGAGGTTTACAAGTTAAAATAGACTCAATACCCAAAAAAACATACGATCAATATATACGTTTATCCATTAGTAAATTTACGACAAAAGAAGATATTGATAAATGTTTTGATCACTTAAAAACAATTGTAAGAGGAGATCAGTGAAATGAATAACCCTTTTAAACGAAGAGAACAAATTCTGGAATTACTTGAGACATCAAATAAACCAATTAGTGGGAAGCAACTTAGCCAACAATTTGATGTATCAAGACAAATTATTGTGAAAGATATATCTATACTCAAATCACAAAATCACATGATAACTTCTACTAGCAGAGGTTATGTTATCAATAATGAACCACAAGGAAAAGCATATAAACGCGTAATCGTTTGCCAACATGATAACGAGCAAATGGAAGAAGAACTGCAAATCATTATAGACAATGGCGCAATGATAAATGATGTCGCAATCGATCATCCAGTTTATGGCAGTATAAAAGCAGACCTCATGATTGAAACCCAAGAAGACTTAGATAAATTTATAAGTGAAATGGAGAAATTCGAAGGACAAATGTTAGCACACCTTACAGTTAATCTGCATTTACATACAATCTCAGCACATACAGAAAAAATATTAGACAATGCTGTAAGAGACTTAAAGCAACATCAGTATATAGTAGAATAACGATGTGAGAAATACTTCGTGCGATTCAGGTGGAATCCGGTAAAAACGCACGAAGACTCCAGAGATATCGTGCGATTTACTCATCCCCACCCCCACCTCCTGTTCACAACATTTCTAAACTTAGCACCCCCATATTATTCGGCTTATCGAATTAATAGGGGGTGTATTATTTTGATATACTAAATAATAAAATTTAGAATTTTTTGAATTCTTTCTACTATTTTATGGATAATTGTATATAATATATTTATATTAGATAAAAAGGGGGATTTTCTAAAGTGAGTTTATTTTTAAAGAAATTATCAATTGCTTCGTTGAGTGCTCTGATTGCATTACCTGCTTTTGCTTCTCAAGCATCTGCAAATAATGTCGCGCCTAATGAAGATCGTTTGCTTGAAACGTTGGAAAAAGAAGGTGTGATTGAATCTTCGAATACACCTGAACAAAAGGACGAAAAATTAAAGCAATATATGGATGACAAGGGTGAACAATATCGTCAAAAATACATACCTAATAAAGGCCTTTTTGATAAGCGATATAACAAGGGGAATAATGGTAAGCGTCTTGGTAAATTAGAAAAAAATAAAAAAGAAATGTATAAGAAACAAAATAACGGTAAACGTGTAGATAAAGTTCAAGAAGAAAAATATAATGGCAAAGTGCGTAAAGATAAAGTACTAGTACTTGCTATGGAATTTCCAGACTATCCAAACAGTTCGATTACGAAAGACGAAACGGATATGTATTATGACGAATACCCGATTTCTCATTTTCAAGATATGGTGTTTGGAGAAAATGGTTATAAAGGTCCAAACGATGAGAACTTAATGAGTATGAAACAATATTATAAAAATCAATCTGGTGGCAGTTATGATGTAGACGGCCAAGTACATGGTTGGTATAAAGCAAAACATGATGCAAGTTATTATGGTGGTAACGTTCCAGATGATAGCGGTAGTGATGGTAAGCCGAAAGAATTAATTAAAGAAGCTTTGGAACAAGCTGCTAAAGATTCAACCATTAATTTAAGTGACTATGATCAATGGGATCGTGATGATATAGATGGTGACGGTGTTTATGATGAAAAAGATGGTATCGTTGACCACATTATGATTGTACATTCTGGTCCAGGTGAAGAAGCAGGCGGCGGTAAATTAGGTACTGATGCAATTTGGTCTCATAGATGGTCTCTTGATTTCGATGAGCAAGGAGAACCCTACACAATTCCTGGTACAGATTCAGGTCTTGACCAATTCGATGGTAAATTAGCAGCTATTGATTATACTGTTCAACCAGAAGATGGTGCTGCAGGCGTGTTCTCACATGAATACGGACATGATTTAGGTTTACCAGATGAGTACGACACGGAATATTCAGGTAAAGGCGAACCGGTATCATTCTGGTCAATTATGTCTTCAGGAAGTTGGGCAGGTGCAATTCCAGGTACTGAACCAACTGGATTTGATCCATACATGAAAGAAATGCTTCAACAACAACATGGTGGTAACTGGCAAACAGGTAATGAGCTTGATGCAACTGAATTTAATGGCGAAACATCTGAATTAATTGATGAAGCAACAACTAAAGGTACAAACAGTGATGCTCTGAAAGTTAATTTACCTGAAAAATCTACATTAATACAAAAACCAGCACAAGGTAAGGAGGCTTACTGGAGTGGAGCGGATGATGATTCTCAATACTCTATGACTTCTTCTTTAGATTTAACATCAGCTAAGACGAGTGAATTAAATTTCAAAACTTGGTATGACATCGAACAAGGATTTGATTACGGATACGTACAAGTATCTACAGATGACGGTGAAAATTGGGAAAACGTTAAAGGAAGTATCACAAATAACGATGACCCAGCAGGAAGTGGACAAAACCAAGGTAATGGTATAGACGGTAAGTCTAACGGCTATGTTGATGCGAAATTCGATTTATCTAAATACGATGGTAAAAAAGTAAAACTAAGATTCTTATATGTAACTGATAAATATGAATCTAATCCAGGTTGGTTTATCGACCAAATCAAAGTATCATCAAATGACGGTAAAGAAATTTTAAGTGATGATGCAGAAGCGGATTCTAAATTTGAATTACAAGGCTTTGAACAAAGTGATGGTAATAGATATGACGAGAACTATTACTTATTACAATGGAGAAACTTCACAGGTCCAGATAAAGGCTTACAAAACATTAAACGCGGTGGAGGAACAATGTCTTATAACAAAGGTTTGACAGTTTGGTATGTAGACAAGAGTTTCTCTGATAACAATGTAAGTAATCATCCAGGACAAGGTTTCATTAGTATTGTTGATGCAGATCAAAATGCATTAAACTGGGAGAAAAAAGGTGTAGCAGATGATCCTGCAACAACACAATTCCAAATAAGAGATGCAGCATTCAGTTTAGACCATCAGCCTCAAATGAAACTTAAAAATGCAGAAGGTTATGAATTACATGATAATAAAATTAAGAAAAACCCACTGTTCGACGACAGCAAAGATTACTCAAACAAAGGACAAAAAGATGCAGGCGTATTATTACCAAATCACGGTCTGAAATTTGAAGTAACAGCAAAAAGTAAAGATAATACAGTCGGCAAAGTTAAAATTACAAAATAATAAATTAAGAAGACTAGAAGAGGCTGGGACAAATTGGCACTGAACCCCTAAAATGGGAACTTAATAAAAACACTATTTTCTAGGCTGCTAATTTCCTGAATTCTATAG
>NZ_RXWZ01000188.1 GCF_003970575.1 Mammaliicoccus fleurettii | reverse complement strand
GAAAGTCATTGAATTATCAAACCCCGTTGGAAGTATTTATGAGTTACATGGATGTAGGTAAACTGTCTAGCTTATTTTGACAAACGAAGTAATATCAGTGAATTTTTTGAGGCAGACTCAATTTGGTTGTTCTGATGCCGTCTACTGTATAGACCTGTCCTGTAATAAACACTGCCTCCTCAGTTGTAAAAAGCCACTGCCACTTCTTCCGGGCCCAGAACGGTTTTCGCGTTTACTTACGTTCACAAAAGGATATCTAATAATAAACGTTCAAGGAGAGATAGACATGTCAGTTACACAGATTATACTGTTGCTTTTCATCGGGTATATCGTTTTCACCATCGATAAGAAACAGGAGAATTTCCCGGTACCCACGGTACTGGTACTAATCGGGATTGTCCTCTCCTTCATCCCCTATTTCTCTTCCATCGAAGTGACGACGCATATGATATATCATGTATTTCTTCCGGCCCTGCTTTTTACATCAGCATACCAATTCCCGCCGGAAGACTTTAAAAAGAATTTTGGCATTATCTCTTTTCTGGCCACAGCAGGCATCATGGTGACAGTCGGACTGCTCGGTGCTGCAATCTATGCATTGAGTGGTCCATTCGTTTCGCTGTCGTTACTTTCCGCATTGCTCATTGCTTCTATATTGACACCTACGGATCCAGTATCCGTTGTTTCAATCATTAAAAAATCCACAGGAAACGAGAAAATTGCTGATGTGGTCGAAGGGGAATCCTTGATAAATGACGGTACCAGCATCGTCATTTTCTCCGCCCTCTTCGGAATGTTTGCAGAAAATACCGGCTTCAATATCGGGAGTTTCGCAGGGGAATTCCTGCTCGTCTCTCTGGGGGGCGCTGCGCTCGGGGTTTCAATCGGCTGGCTGGTCAGCAAGGCCATCCATTTCACGCACCACAACCAATACCAGGTCATGCTGAGCATCACCTTAGCATACGGCGTTTTCAATATTGCCGAAGGCATTGGGGTCTCCGGTGTGCTCGCTACTGTTTTTGCAGGAATCATGCTGTCATTCGAATATGGAAAGACTGGCAGGGCAGATCATTTCAAAGAAACATTGGATGGATTTTGGGAAATCGCAGAACTGTCGGTCCTGTCACTCCTATTCCTGCTGATAGGTATCGAGACTGCGGAAGCACTGGCGTTTAACGCCTGGGTATTCGCAATCATCATCTTTATCCTTTCACTCATCATCAGATATATCATCATAACCGCTACCACACAGCTATTTCCAAAATGGCGCCGGGAAATCAGCTGGAAGGAAGCAACCCTCATCTCCTGGTCTGGACTCAAGGGCACCATGTCCATCTTTCTGATACTAAGCCTCACTTCAGCAAACTCTGGGGAAGCGGACATCCTCGTTTCCCTATCTTTTGCAGCTGTATTGATATCACTTGTAGTGCAGAGTCTGGGCGTAGCCCCTCTGGCAAAAAAGTTGACTAAATGATCTGAGGACAATCATTGATTTATGCTGACGCCGATTGTAAAATTAAACTAGACACATAAGAAAAGCCACTCGTGATACACTCAAAATGAATTTCCAACCAAAGAAATCATAGGAGTGATCACGAATGACCTACACCC
>NZ_RXWZ01000187.1 GCF_003970575.1 Mammaliicoccus fleurettii | reverse complement strand
TTCATAGCTAAGCTATGGATTCGGCCATTTTTAATGTAATTCTATTAGTATTATAAAAATGGATATACTTAGTTAATTCATTTACTGCCTGTTCATAATTTATAAAAGAAAAGTTCTTATTGCCTTTATAAATTTCACTTTTCATCATTCCCCATACTGATTCCATAGGTCCATTATCAATACAACAGCCTACACGTGACATACTTTGAATCATTTTATGCTTTTTTAATTTTG
>NZ_RXWZ01000186.1 GCF_003970575.1 Mammaliicoccus fleurettii | reverse complement strand
AGATGAAATGAAAGATGCAGAAATTAAAGCATTAAAAGAACGAAATAAATATTTAGAAATGAAGAATGAGGTTTTAAAAAAGCGGAGAGAATTCGAAAGAGAGATGATGAATCAAAAAGTAAACAAATCGCGTCATACAAAACGATCAAAGCGCTAAAAAATAAATATCCAATTAAATGGTTATGTAGTGTTTTAGGAATAAATAGATCAAGTTATTATAAATGGACAAACAGAAAACCATCTAAGAGAGAGATTGAAAATAATACATTAATGGAAGATATCAACGATATCTATCATCAATATCAAGGTATTTATGGTTATAGACGCATTTATAT
>NZ_RXWZ01000185.1 GCF_003970575.1 Mammaliicoccus fleurettii | reverse complement strand
ATCTAATGAATGTATATTCAACTCATTAATAAATTGTATTTGATTATTCAATAAATTTAAATCAGTATTTTTACCTTTCCAGCTATCACCGAAAGATTTAATAAAGTTTTCATTACTCTTTTGTAAATCATTTCTAGCTTTTTGATATTCCTCAATTATTTTAATATCATTTACAAACTCTTCTTCTGTTAAGTTTCCACTTTGGAGCAATTCAATTTCCAAATTACTAATCAATTTATTAAGTTTTTTATTTTTGAAAATTTTATTTTTTAATGTTGTATATTCTTCACTTAAGTATTGGGCATTAATATTAAGTATTTTTTCATTATATTTGCCTAATATCAATTTATTAGTGTTAGTATAAGTTCTTAAT
>NZ_RXWZ01000184.1 GCF_003970575.1 Mammaliicoccus fleurettii | reverse complement strand
GGTAGTGCTTATTATAGAACAAGTAATTTAGTTAACAGAAATTTTCGTGCAGAAAAGCCTTTACAACTACTCTTAACAGACATTACCTATTTACCTTTTGGTAAATCGATGTTGTACCTATCATCAATAATGGATGCTTATAATGGGGAAATTATTGCTTATAAAATTGGGCCACATCAAAACCAAAAGTTAGTCAATGATACA
>NZ_RXWZ01000183.1 GCF_003970575.1 Mammaliicoccus fleurettii | reverse complement strand
GTTAAGCCAATCACTCTTTGAAGTACTATAAGTACTCAATTATTGGAATTAACGTTGACATATTGTCATTCAGTTTTCAATGTTCATTTTGTCTCACAAGAAACAATTATACTCTCTTTATTATCTTGTGTCAATACTTAATTCAATTTATTTTCAACTTTTTCAAGAAAAAAAGACCCAAGGGTCAAAATTGAATTTTGCCCGGCAACGTCCTACTCTCGCGGAACGTAAGCCCAACTACCATCGGCGCTAAAGAGCTTAACTTCTGTGTTCGGCATGGGAACAG
>NZ_RXWZ01000182.1 GCF_003970575.1 Mammaliicoccus fleurettii | reverse complement strand
TTGATATCTATTTTAATATTTCTAGTCATAATAAAACTCCCTGCTAAGTTTTCACTATTTAAGTGTTTACTTAACAGGGAGCATATCAATTGGTGGGCTGTTTTTTTGTTATGATACAAGTGATTAAATTTTAAACTCAAATATAATATCAATTTTTTTACAAATCAAGTTCCATCATAAACCCATCATTTGTTATTTCAAACTTATTTTTAGCATAAAATTTAGATGCTGATTCTCCACCAGTAATAAGAAAAATTTTATTTATTTTTTCTTGCTTCATCTCATCTATAATAAAATTCATGAGTTGTTTTCCGATGCCAAATCCTTGTTGATTAGGTATAACATTAAATTCATCAATAAAAAATTGATTAAAGTTATTAAAATAATAGTCAATACGACCTATACACATTGCTATTATTGTATCCTCGTTTTCGATAACATATCCTCTTGAATTAAAACCACTCATTGTCGCTTCAATTCTAAGTAATGCTTCTTGATCAGTCCATTTATTATGCCAAGGTGGACCTGCATATGCTGAAACTAAATTTTTAGCACAATCATTATAATCTTCAGTATTTATTTTTCTAAAGTGCATAATTAACCTCCTTTATTAAAAACCTATATTTAGTTTAGCTTATTTTATAACTACAATACAATCCATGTTTATTTCACAAAAAATATAAAAACGAATAAGCTGTTGGGATATAGTGTAAAAAGGATATTAAAAATGACCATAAAAAATTACCATAATTCATAGATGTTGTCTATTGAGATAATTGTGACGATATATGCAGTTAACTATAACTTTTATAATGAATATCTAATCAGTTGTTATAAAAATTGAAAATGTGTATAGAATCAAGTGAATATTTAAGCTTTTCGCTATTAGACAAAAATTGGTAATGTAGATAAAATATTAAAGTGAGCAAGTTGGATAAATGGTGGCTAATCTCATGACAATAGGGTGATGCTTATGAAATATGGTTGAGCTCCAAGAAAGGTGCAACATTGACTGATTATGAGATATTAATGATTGTCATTTCAATCATTGGTATAGTGCTAATTAGTAAAAATGACCATAAAAAATAACCATCTCTAACTTTAAACCACTCCCGTCAAGGTGGACAACTTAAAAACAAAAACTTTAATTAAGATACGTTCCGATATTCATTTGGTGTTAATCCATCAAATT
>NZ_RXWZ01000181.1 GCF_003970575.1 Mammaliicoccus fleurettii | reverse complement strand
ACAATGAAAGAATACATGCAGGATTAAATTATCAAACGCCAACCTCTTATAAACTTATGAATTCTGTCTAAGTTTTTGTTGACATACCAGATAAGGGGTACGTTAAAAGCAGTTCTAGGCAAAATTGCAGATAAGGGGTACTGGACCGTCTACACTTAATTGGACAACTTCTTTAAAGAGAAGTATTGTTAAAATTAAGAAAGTAGGTGGTCTTTTTATGAGAAGAGAGCG
>NZ_RXWZ01000019.1 GCF_003970575.1 Mammaliicoccus fleurettii | reverse complement strand
GAATTTGAAAGGGGGAGAACCTATGAATTACAAAATTGTCGAACATGATTCATTTAAGGTGGCAGGAGTTAAACGAGAATTTTCATTGGTCAATGAACAGAATCAGAGGGATATTCCAAAAATGTGGGATGACGTGCATAGAGATGGTACGGACAATTTATTATTTAAGTTAAACAATGGTCTGATTGAAGGGGTAGTGGGTGTATGTATTGATAAGAGCTCCAAAGCGATTGATTATTGGATTGGAACAACGTATGAAGGTGAAAGTCCAGAAAAATTATCTATTTTAGAGATTCCGGCATCTAAATGGGCTGTATTTGAGGTTCGAGGACCAATGCCAGATGCGATGCCAAGGGTTTGGAAACAAATCTTATCAGAGTGGTTTCCTTCAAGTAGTTATAAACATGCGGGAACACCAGAGTTAGAAGTTTACTCAGATGAAAATCCCTCCAGTCCTGATTTGTATTCAGAGATCTGGATTCCTGTAAAATAAAAGGTTCTGTTGCAAAGTAAAAAAATATAGCTAACCACTAATTTATCATGTCAGTGTTCGCTTAACTTGCTAGCATGATGCTAATTTCGTGG